>JBKPNF010000202.1:0-50513 GCA_046732455.1 Thermoproteota archaeon
CTATACTTACGATGACCCATAGATACTGCACCACACTGCCTCTCCCCTTAATAAGTTATTTGACCCCGAGCAGATCCCGTCAGGAGTAGCTAAACGACGAAAAATTCAACAATGTAAAATAGACAGAATGTTTTTGCCGAGATTGTTGCATGGCAATAGAAATTAACAGGAGCGCGAGGCACAGGCTGATGACGGCACAGCTGTTATTCTTTACAACATGTCCAAGCCAAGTAGGCGACATTTACCTCATAGCTCGTTTCAAATTCGGAGGACTAACATATCGAGGGTCGTTCTTTGCAGCTGCTATCGCTGAAATGCTAGGCAAGTTATTGTTACTCTTGAGGACATTTCCTAGTGATCTCAGCTATAATCCTATGGAGCTATTCATCGCAATCAGATAAATAAATTACGTGCCGGGAATTGATTGGAATCGGAAGTTATAGGGCGTGCGATATTTACCGATAGTTGCCTTCCTGTAGGTTAGTAAAAGCTTGTCTGATCTTGAATTTGGTTCTTGCAATTTGGTTATTTCATGCGAGTTCAGGCTTAACATAACGTGAGGTATTTACGGTGAAAGCAGAGGAGTGAAACTGCAACCTGACCGAAGTTGCTGTCTGAATCTAAGATAGCTTCTTTGGAATCGGATGAAGTGGCATCCATCAACAATTGCACTTAGGTTACTGATCCATCAGTCTGTTGTATTATTTTTTCTTCCAAAATCTTATTTCGATCTGCCAGAATGGTCGTTTAACTGCAAAGCGTTATTCAATATCGCCAAAGTTCCAAGCACCGCTTCTTCGAGTCTTACAGTTTCAGTGGCTTGATTTGGAAACATGTTTACTACATACTCATAAGGTTTGATGCTAGCACCTTCCTTTGCAAGGATGTCGTGGAGACCGTGCTTAGGCGATCCAAAGGCAACTAGAATGTTCTGAACACTTGTGGTATGTTCAGCAAGCTTGGCCTCAATATTTTTGAAGTGGCGGCCCTTTCTTGACGTAACGATTATGTCGGTTTTTTCAACGCTTGTGAGAAGCTTCGAAATCGAAGGGACTTCTTTTACTTCATAACCCCAATAATCAAAAAGGTCTTCTTCTACTGCTTGGACAGCCTTGAGGTTAGGATATGACTCGGTGAACCTCACATTCGCTTTCTTACCTTCAAAGCCCTCGCCCAAAAAGGGTACAAGTGATCCTAGGCCTACTTCAACAAATAGCTGACCCTTAACCTTGACTACAACACCTGTCCGAATGTCGCCAGCTTTAATTTTCTTGATATCTTCGACTACCCTATGGTGAGGTGCCTTTATCGGATGTAGTATGCCAGCGTATTGCAGCTGGTGCATCATGGGAAATAGGATCTTTCTGAGGTACTGAGGTGTATCAAGGTAGCGAAGTATTGTCTTGAGCAGATGCGGGTCATCTTTTTCGAAGTGTGATAGAGAATCATGGTAGATGTAGATCCTCTTGACCCTAAAAATCGAGCAGGCTCGAGCAAACTGTGCTATTTTGATGCTTTTGTCGCGCTTTGTCTGCTCATCTGAAAGTGAGGAGTCGGGTATTGTTATCCACAGGTTGGGCATTACTCCCGTATCAGCTCTTCAACTGCACCTTGCAAAAAGCCATTTGTTCCAAAGTAAGTGCCTCTCAAAACGCCTTTTCTGTCGACAAGGATTGTGGATGGGGTGCCTCGTAAAGTATATTCTTCAAAAGTCTTGGCTGAATACTCCTTTGATATGAGGTAGTGCTTTACGCGCTCAACCACTACCTCTCTGTCTTTTTCAGCATATGACCTAAAGTTAGGAATGTTGGCTTCGATAAAGTCCATGACTTTGTTCGGAGTCAGCGGGCCGGAATTTTTCACTAGCATGTCCATAGCTACAGGAAAAGGTATCTTGTAAGGTAGCTTGTTGCCACTACTTAACTGACCACTTCTACTAAACGCATGATATGTCTCTCCTATGACCTCGCCGGTGGTGACTAACTTTTGCAGGTTCTCTAGATTGTTCTTGTCGAAATCCTCAAAGGCGGTTGCAATACCTAGAACTGTCAGGCCCCTATCTCTATATCTTCTGTAAATGTCAATTGCTTCAGGAATGCTATAAAGGAAGCAGCCCGGGCAATTGACCTGAAATACTTCAACTAATACGACGTTGCCTCTCTCCTCTTTGAGGTTAGTCGGTTTTCCCTGTACCCATGTTGAAATGTCTAGGTTCGGAGCTTTCGCGCCTATTGTCGCTACCATCGTTAATTCAGTTTAACCGGATCTGTATAAATTGGTTTTATCAGGCCCCGCGCTTTGTGGCCCTATCTCTTGCCGTAGCTGCATATCTTTGAATTTCGTCGTCTTCTGCTTTGCGCATGGTCTTGCCCTTGTTGTCAATTATCGCCATCTTCAAGTGCCGAGTGCCTGTCTTTTCCTCACTGACCATATATATGGACTCGATGGCAAGGGCAGCGCCCTCATCAAGGCCAATGTCAGGCTTGTAGCTTTTTTCTAAAAATTCAGTCACTTGATCGCTGCCTGCACCGATCGCAACAGCGTCGTAGCCGATGTATGTGCCGCTTGGATCTGTCAGATAAAGAGCAGTGCCGTTCTTGTCAACACCTGCAAGTATTAGAGCAACTCCAAATGGTCTAACACCTGCATACTGTGTAAACTGCTGAGCCATGTCTGCGAGGTTCTTGGCAACTCCCTCAACGTCTACCGGTTCGTCGTAGATAAGTCTGTTGCTCTGTGCGAAGAACCTTGCATGGTCGACCTGAGTGCGAGCGTCAGGAATGTATCCCGCCGCTGCGACACCAATATGATCGTCGACTTGAAAGATCTTTTGGGTAACGTTTGATATCTGGAGCTTTCTTGTTTTTTCCTCCACTGCAAGGATTACCCCGTCTGTACTTTTAACGCCTATTGCAAGTGTTCCGCGCCTGACGGTTTCAATGGCATATTCTACTTGGTAAAGCCTTCCATCTGGCGAAAATACTGTTATCGCTCGGTCATAGCCCGCTGCTGCTGGTAACAATTCGATCTATTTTTTTTGCAATGTTCCATTTAAGCCTACCTATGAGAGACTGGCCAAAGCATCAAAAGCAAATGCAACCATGGATGATTTTAATAACGTTTTATCGCAGTATATCCAATGGTTCAAGATGATGTGACGTTTTACGGCCACCCAAATATCCGGTCACTTCATGCTAAGACTATCGAAATAACCAAGGATGAGCACCTGACGCCAAGGGGCGATTGCATAATAGGTGTAAAAGCCAACAAGGCATGCTCTGATTTGGATGAAGCACTCAAGCACAGACTAAAATCAAACTCAGCAGTAGTAAGAATAGAAGTAATGGTCGGAAATGAATCAGTCCTTATAAGCGGCATGGGGGATCATCGTCTCAGTATGTTAAATTCACACGATATAGTGATACGCAGGACAAATTTTGCTTGCCCCCGAACGATCTCTGTTCTATGCGACAAGGCCTCTTTGGAGGTGCCAAGGAAAATGGTAAAGATACTGCAAGACCCTGACATACAGGGGATATTCAGGATCACAGTCGAATGATCACTTTTTGGCTTGCATGTTTCCTCTGATTATTATTGCATATTCTTTACTTGCGAGCGTTCTAGCCAAAGCATTGTTCAGTATCTCGATTGCAACGTATTCCTTGTAATGGTCGCCTTTGCAAAGAGGGCAGATATCCTTTCCACTTATCTCTGTAATGAATTTTCGATCCTCATAGACGTTCTTTAGCACTTTCAGCAACCTCGAACTGATGTATTCTATCAGTTTGGGATATTTTTCAAGGTTTGGAACATTATAACTGAACGCACGCAAGGTCGACATGTAATACTTTCTGACAGCACCCCTTACTTCCATCATCTTGGTGACTTCGATCAAGCCGGCACTCTTAAGAGTATCAAGATGGTGCCTGATCGTAGTTGTAGCCTTTTTGTGTCCCGAGCGTCTAAGGATCTTCGCTATCTCTTCCGTCGTCATTTGCTTGTGACTTAAGATTTCCAGGATTTTTATCCTGATAGGGTCATTTAGGGCATGAGCTGATTGATATCCTAGCGTAGTAACTCCTTTCAACTTGACCTCCTTCTCAAAAAATGTTCCAGCCATAACGATAACAAGAAAGTACTCCGAATGTAGTAAAGATTGTTATTAGTTACTCTTGTCCTGGTTGTTAAATGTCTTAACAATAATAAAGTTATTATACATTATGTCACTCCAAACAGAGCTCCATACAAAGATTCTTATATTTATCATAATGCTACCAATATTATGATAACAGTCCAACATACATTCAAATATTGATAACCGATACAGCAGCCACTATCAGCTAGTTGACTTTAACCCTATAAGTCTAAATCCCGCTCTGCCTACGAGTGAAAGTTAGGCTGGAACCGACATTAAAATTGAGCTATATCTTATTGCCGCTGATCATCTGATAGGCAAAGATGTACCGCCTGCTCAACTCATTTGCCACGTCAGGACTCACATCAGGGGAGCCTGGTTTTTTGGCTTCTTTAGCAAGCCTGTCTATCTTATCCTTAAACCCAATTCTGATAAGCCAGTCACGCAGCAGCTGCTTGTCGTAGCTTTCCTGAATTTTGCCAGGTTGGTAGCCGGTCTTGAGCCACAGGCGGTATTCATCAGGTCCAAGCGAATCGCCAAGGAGTATCTTACCTTTTTGATCCACGCCGAACTCGAACTTGACGTCTGATAGGATAAATCCCGCTCTCTCAACAATCTTGCTCATTTTGTTGTAAAGCGATATTGATGTCCTTTCGAGGAAATCGTAATCGTCGTCCCGTAAAACACCTGATGAAACTATTGTGTGCCTGTCAATAGGCACATCATGCTCCTCAGATTTTGTCGTTGGATCGAATATGGGTTCTGGCAGTTTAGATGCCAAAACCGGACTAAAACCCGAAGGCAGATCTCTTCCCAAGCGTTCCTTATAGCGTTCTACAAAGCTGCCATAAAAGTAGCCTCTTACTACACATTCAAGAGGTATCATTTGTAATTTTTTGACCTCCATTTTGTCCTTGTCCACCACTTTCAGCATATGGTGAGGTACGTCAAGCGTGCGGAACCAGAACTCTGCAAACCTGCATAGCACTTCTCCTTTCTTTGGAATCGGCGTCGCCATCTTGACATCAAAAGCAGAGATGCGATCAGAAAAATGGAACAGAATGTTACCGCTGTCAAGCTCATATATGTCCTTGACCTTTCCACTCCGTATCAATCTCATAATTGCATGCTACATTTGAATGCAATAAAAAATCTATCTGTTTTGATTGAAAGACTTTTAACGGTGCTACTAATCAGCTTATCCAACCAGGTATGGAAAATTTCGACCTTCTTGCCATAGAAAGGCCGGTTTGTGTCGGTATTATAGGCGGAGGTCAGCTTGGAAAGATGATCGCCCATGAAGCAAGGCGGATGTCGCTTAAGGTTATTGTTTTGGATCCAACGGAAGGATGCCCGGCTTCCAAGATAGCAGACGAGCAAATAGTGGCGGATTTCAAAAATGAAGACGCAATAATGCAATTGGCAGCAAGAAGCGATGTTATAACATATGAAATAGAGCTTGCAAATTCCGCAGCGTTAAAAAACCTTGAAGCAAGAAGTTACCCAGTCCGGCCAGCACCAGAAACACTTTACATAGTCCAGAATAAATTTAGACAAAAGTCATTCCTAAGACAACATAAAATCGATGTTGCAGATTTTGAGCAAGTTAGATCAGAGGATCACCTTTACGAATTGTGTAAAAAGTTTGGGTATCCTGTTATGCTTAAGGCATGTGAGAACTCGTACGATGGGCGTGGCAATTTTCTAATAACTTCCAATGATGAGGTACACAATGCCTTCAAATTTTTTCCCAAAGTTGAACTAATGGTTGAAAAGTTCGTGCCATTTACAAAAGAGATATCGATAATGGTGGCACGTAACCCTAGCGGGGAAATAACATCATTTCCTGTTGCAGAAAACATACACAAGAACAGCGTCTTAGACACCTCGATAGTGCCAGCGAGGATCAACCAAGAGGTCGAGCTAAAGGCAAAAAGGATGGCGGAGATGACCGTGAAAGTGCTAAAAGGAGCAGGAATATTTGGAATAGAAATGTTTGTCACAAAAAAAGGCGATGTCTTGATAAATGAGATTGCCCCAAGGCCTCATAATTCCGGACACTATACTAATGAAGCCTGTTCGGTTTCGCAATTTGAGCAGCACCTCAGGGCTGTGCTTGACTTGCCTTTGGGCAAGCCGGAATTATTATGCTCAGCCGTCATGGTTAACATACTTGGAAATGAAGGTTCAAGTGGGTCCTATGCAATCAGAGGCCTCAGACGGCTCTTAAGCGTTCCTGGTGTTAAGCTGTATATTTATGGCAAGAAGACGTCAAAGCCGGGGCGCAAACTAGGTCATTTCACTGCCACAGGCAGGACTGTAGAGGAAGCGCTTATGCGGGCTGAAAAGGCTAGAAACGGATTTGAGCTTACGGCTGTGGTGACCAGTGAACACTAGAATGAATAGCCCTTTTGTTGGCATCATAATGGGAAGCGATTCTGATCTTCCTATTATGAAGGAAGCAAAAGAAATCTTGGACTCATTTGGTGTGGGCAATGAGATGACAATAGTATCTGCGCACAGGACTACAAAGAGGATGGTTCACTACGCCACAACCGCCAAGAAAAGAGGGATTACGGTAGTCATAGCAGGGGCAGGGGGAGCAGCTCATCTCCCTGGCATGGTGGCTTCCCTGACTGCTCTGCCTGTAATTGGTGTTCCCATTAAGACAAAGAGCCTTGATGGCCTTGACTCACTTCTTTCGATTGCTCAAATGCCTTCAGGCGTGCCTGTCGCCACAATGGCGATAAACGGAGCTAGGAATGCAGGTATACTTGCCTGCCAAATCCTAGGAACAAAACATTCTGACATTGCATCAAGAGTCGAAAAATATAAGCGCGAGTTAGACAGAGGAGTGCTCAAGAAAGTAAGAATACTTGAGAAATCAGGCGTCGGACGCTATAAAAGAAACACCTAGAGTAAATTTTATTTGTGTCTGGCAATTGTATCCCCCGTGGAGCACGGACCTAATTTCTTTGCCGAGACTAAAGTACACAAAGAACAACTGAGAGAAGAATACGGTCATGATGATATCGATCCGCTTATAGGAAAGAAGAGTATGTGCACGAAAGGCTGGCCGAGGAAATGGAGCAAAGCGAGATCGACTGCGAAGCACTTCCGCTTGGCTCGCACCCAATTGAATGCAGGCAGTATTACAGCCACACCTTCCCCATGTCACCTAAACTCGTAACGAACAAGGGCATGGTGAAGATCAAATGCAAAAATATAGACTTTTTCCATTTATTGCAGAGGAATTAAGAGGAGGCCGAGCATAGATCCAGTTCCATTGCCGTATGGTCCTCTGCAATATTATCGGGTCCACTACATAGTGCAGGTACAAGACAAAGACAACGACAAATTTTTGGCAAGATGTAAACCCGTAACAAAAGGACATTTCAGTAGCAAGCGCATAGTCGACGTCAAGTGGATAGGGAACGATAAGTTTGCAGAGGTTTTGCAGGCCGACACTGGTCTGACAGAGATGCTCAAAGAAGTCATAGAGAAAGCAGGCGAAATAACGGTCGACCCGCAAGAAAACCAGATCAGGATCTTCGGCAGGTGGGTTCATGAGGAGAATCTTGCGTTCAATCCAACTATGCTGGAAATTGCAGACAGGATAGCGTTACACATTAAAATCAGTCTCCACGGTGTTAGACGCCAGTTCTCCGGCATATTTTTCTATACGAGCGTTTATTACTTTAAGTAGTAAATCAAGTTAACTTTAATAATCATAGGCCGGTGGCAATTTTGTGGAAAAGCAAGTATCCTCCAAGCCTCGCTTAAAATTTACAGATAAAACTGTAGTTATCACTGGCAGCGGAACCGGTATTGGACAAGCAATAGCGAGAAAATTTGCCGAAAACGGCGCCCATATTATCATCATGGGCAGGAGGAAGGAGCCGCTCGACCAGACTGCAAGCATTCTAGAGCAAATAATTGCTTCTGCAGGTTCTTCTGGCAGGTTGTCAGTTTTCCCGGGCGTCGACGTTGCCGACGAGGCCGGGATTAATTCTATGTTTGCTAGTATCCGGAAGGAGTTTGGAGGGGCTGACATAATAGTCAACAACGCTGGGGTCTCAGGCCCTGTTAAGACATTTACTAATGCAAGCGTACAAGAGTTCCGTGAGACAGTTGCCATCCATCTTACAGGCACATACTGGACATCGGTGAGCGGCCTTGGGGCGATGAAAAGAGGTGCCAAGATAATCACAATAACGACGTTTTTCACAGAAGAAAACCGCTACGAGCAGAGGCCGTATAGATTTAGGACGCCATATACTGCTGCACAGGGGGCCAAAAACCGCCTTGCAGAAGCACTAGCATGGGAGCTTGTAGAACGCGACATACGATCAATTGCAACAAACCCGGGGCCCGTACACTCTGATAGGATCTACAAGACAGTTTACCCAAAGGCTGCTGCTGAATTTCTACGCATTGGAGGCTATCCTGGGCTCAGCTCTCTTGAGATTGAGAAAGTTACTGCTGGCGCCCTCCCGCTTCTAGGCGAACCTGCAGATGTACTAGCAAAAGGCGTCTTACAAGTTGCCGCTGAAATCTCCAGTTCTCGGGGTGATGAGTCATCAGATGAAAATGTCAAGAAATTGTCAGAGACAGTGGCAGGTGCTCTTACCAAGATGCAAGAGATCGCCGAAAAGATTCAAAGCAACACTAGCAAAATGATAGTAGACGGGCAGTTCTTGAAGCAGGAGGAGGTGGCGGACATGGTTATGAATTTATGCGATGACGATATTAGCAGGCTAATAAATGGCAGGGTCATTCCTAACGACCGCGTATTCTATCCAGTCAAACCAATCGTCGCCACAGCAGTTAACGGCTTGGCAGAGCCAGAAGTCAAAGGCAAAGTCATTGTCATAACGACCAGCTCGTCTGCAAAGAATGACATTGAGAGAGTTAAACAAGTTGCAAGGCTTGCGCATGAGGGAGGGGCCAAGGATGTAATCATACTTGCACATAACCATCAGGACATGACTGATTATGAGGAATTTCACAGCCACACGATCGATATGCTAGATGAAGAAAGTGTGCACCGACTATTTAACGCTGCAAAAAGAAGGTCTAGCAAAATTGATTCAATCATTCACTTCACAGGAGAATATGATTATAATCTACCTTTGAGCTCACTTTCGAGGAAACAATGGGACGTCTTGGTTGATAACTTCATTTACATTCCAGGACTCATCGTAAAAGAAGGAGTGAATGCCATGGCACCAGATGGCTCAACGCAAGAACCTGCCAAATTCAAAGATTCTAAAGGTTCTATTGTCTTGGTAGGACCTGATGCACCTGTTGGCAAAAAGATATCAGGTTTATTGAGGGCAAGGGCTGACGTTTTCCGTGGAGCGCTGCGACCATACACGACGACTGTAAACCAAGAGCTCAGTGATGTGCTTGGCTCTAGTATAAAGCTGCATCTGGTGCTCGCAGGTAACAGCGAAGGTTCACAACCAGATAATGGTAGACTTTACAACTCCGTACTAAATCTTGCGGCAGGGGTTGCTCTTAAGCGAAATGAGGCGATATTCTACATCGACGAAGTAACTAAATAATGTACTCTCTCAACTGAATAGAGAATCTCGATCAGATTTTGTTTGAAAACTAGCTTCTTATCAAACTGAGGAGTATGGCAATTGCCTGATCATTACCTTGAACTAAGTCCATCCAAAATAAACGTGATCGCTACTGCCATGAGTATAATTCCTAGTAAACGTTGCAGTAGCACTTCCTTTGTGATGCGTGATAACCTTGCTCCTATCTGAGCGCCAACAAAGGCACCTGCGGACAGTGCAATTGCCTGAAGGTAATCAGGGTGTCCCAGAACCGAGTGTGTAAAGACACCAGCAATAGCAGTTATCATCAGTGACAATTGTGATGTCGGTGCTGCTCTATGCATTGTTAGGCCAAGGACAAGGAGCATAGCTGGCACAAATACTATTCCCCCTCCCACACCAAAGAGACTTGATATCACTCCCGCGCCAAATGAAGCAGCAAACACTGCAACCTGCAAGGGCAGCGAACGCCTTTTAGCTCGATGATCTTTTAGGACTGAGTTTTTGTATGAAATGTAAAGTCCAGTCAGTATTAGCAATATGCCAAAGTACAGTTTGAATGAATCTTCTTGTAGGTATTCAGACAGCATAGCTCCAAGAACAGCACCGGGAATTGCCGAGGCAGCCATTTGTAGGCCAAGGGTGTAGTCAATCCTCTTTTGCCTAGAATACTCTATAGTAGAGGATACACTTGTCGACATAACGGCAATAAGGCTTGTGCTCGCTGCTTGTGTCGGCGGCAGATTCAAAAATGTAAGAGCCGGCACCATTATAATACCACCCCCGACTCCAAGCATAGAACCCAACGTTCCTGCTGCAAGCCCAACAGCTGCCAGGACTATTACAGTAGCGACTGGTTCTAGCAATGACCCTGTATTCCTTGTATTTTCATTATTATAACTGGAGGGTAAAAATCATTTGCAATGGTGCTATATTATTTCTAGTGAATTTCCGAAAATACTCCTTGAATCCCCATGACCGTATAGCTTAGAAGAATCTGAAGGACAAGATTATATCATGCCAGTAGAAAAGTTGGCAGAAGATGTTAGAAGCTCAATCTCGTGATGAAGACACATTGGTCTTTGGTCTTATATAGGCTACTAACCCGCTAGAATTAGTGTAGGTCATCGTCGAAAGGCAGTTCATAAGCACACAACCTCAAGGAAAAAACAAACATAGCCGATGTCTCAAGGCTTGTTTTATAGATTTGCTAATCATTTCTTGCATTATTCATTGTGGTTATTTAAGTAGTCCATCTTGCAACCTAGCACGTTATGAACAGGCTACAATGCCTTCCGTGTTCAGTAGTCATTTAAGATAGAAACCTCTGAGATCTCGGCCTGAAATTCATAGTTTTATTAACCCCATGCCATCTTAAACACCGGTATCTGGATTGCGTGTAGTAATTGTGGGTTTCGGGGTGGTTGGGCAGAGTTTCGCGAAGCTACTTCTGTCTCGGTCTGCAGATTTATACACGCAGTACGGCATTAAACCCCGTATAGTAGCCTGTGTCGACAACAAGGGCTCAGCGATAGCGCCAGCGGGTATGGATCTTTGGAGACTTCTAGAGGCAAAGAAAATCAAAGGGACAGTAGGTGGATATGACAAAGGTAGCGCCAAATTTGATCCGCTTCAAGTGATCGAGAACGTTGATGCTGAGGTAATGCTTGAATGCACTCCCACAAACCTCAATGACGGGGAACCAGCAACCTCTCATGTCACAGTGGCAATGAGAAGTCGCAAGCACGTGATCTGTGTCAACAAGGGTCCACTTGCCCTTGCATTTCCCTCACTTATCGAACTTGCCAACTACAATGGCGTAATGTTACGATTCAGCGGTACAGTTGGCGGCGGGACACCCATTCTGGAATTTGCGAAGCGTTGCCTAAAAGGGGATAGGATAATTTCATTTCACGGTATACTGAATGGCACGACAAATTACATTCTGAGCAAGATGGAAGAAGGGCGAACATATGAGACAGCAATGAAGGACGCCAAAGAAAAAGGCTATGCGGAAGCCAACCCGTCGCTTGACGTCGATGGCTTTGACGCGGCTGCAAAACTGGTTATCATGGCTAACTGGGTTATGGGAATGAAGGTAACAATGAAGAATATCAAATGCACTGGCATCACCAATTTAAGACTGTCGGATGTGAAAAATGCAGCTGCTCGGGGCAATGCAGTCAAGTTGTTAGCGGTCTGCGACAGCAGGCGGCTTCACGTGGCCCCCACAGAAGTTGCCAAGACAGATCCAATATGCGTCGACGGCACTTTGAACGCTGTTACATTTATGTCGGAGCATTCTGGACAGCAGACGATAATCGGGAGGGGTGCCGGAGGGATGGAGACTGCAAGTGCGATGTTGCGTGATCTGATAGAGATAAGAGATGCAACATTTAGCTGAAGATTAGAATTATCTCTTTAGGGACGTCTGAAAAAAGACGGAATTCTTTTGTATCTTACCTGGAAAAATAGCATTCCGATAATTGAATCGATAGCAGAAGCCATAGAAAGACAAGAGAAATCCCCTAGCAGATCAAGGTCCTATATTCTAGCCTGTATGATTTACATGCAAGTTCATAAATAATTGGAACTGTTTTACGTGTATTCTAATCGCTTTTAGTCTCATTAGCATCACGGCACAGAATTGTTAGACCTAGATAACAAAAAAAGGTATAAATATTGCAACCGATGATGTAGATTCTATAGGGTTACAATGCAAACATTAAGCAAAACAATCGAAAAAATGAAAGGAATTGCACATGGTGACTCCCTATGTATTGAGTGTCAACTCAAACCTGCAGAGATATTCCAAGTCAACGGGGAGTACTGCCTGGAATGCTGGCAAGACATAACACATACCAATCCTTAGCCCGTTGGAAGCAGGCAAACTGATTCCCCAACTTGGTGCATTAATGTAACAGATTAATTATCGTTTGTGCAGCGATATTGTGATCGCCCTGAAGATATTCTTATTATCGAAGAGTGCCACCGCGAAGCTTTTCAATTCTCTCACTTCTTCGTGGCCGCAAGATATTCTTCCAAAGGTTAAAAATATCAAGGTATACGAAATCGAGGCAGACAAGTGCCTCTTGGTTGCTGACAATATGGTTGCAGTACAAGTACGGGATATAATAGTGCCCTTCCTTGGCAAGCAGGAAGAGTTGAAGCGCTTTCCTTCAGTGACAATAGATAGGGGCGCACTGAAATTTGTTTGCAACGGTGCCAAGGTCATGCGACCAGGCATAGTAAATTTCGATTCTTTCAAAAAGGGAGAAATTGTAGCGGTAAAGGATCAGACGCATGAGAAAACAGTTGCTGTCGGACTTGCTCTTGAGGACAGTGACGTGGCAAAAGGAATGGCCAAAGGCTACATCATAGACACCGTTCACTATATTAGCGACAAGATCTGGCAAGCCTATAAGAAAATATAGGCATTACGAAGCTTTTAGCGTTTCTTCCCTGTGGCCGCTTCTCGTCATATATAATATGTCGATGCCCTCTCCACTTGAAGTATCACGCTGGATCGCACCCCTAATGGCCCTAGTAGCCAATTCTCTAACTTTCTCTTCAGACATATTTGGCTTAAATTCTGCATCCATGATACCAAGTGCCATTTCTGCTCCTGTGCCTACTGCAGCATATTCATCAGGCAGTACTGAACCGAGTGGGTCAAGGGTATAGATTTCAGCTTTTTCGTTGATACCCCCCACAATTACTTGAGTTAGTAGTGGAAAGTACCTTCTTTCAAACATAATAACAGACATTAACTTTGCTATAGAGTTTGGAGGAACCTCACGTCTTGTCTCTAACCTGCGGATCTTGGCCAATGCCTCAACCTGTCTTACAAGTACCTGCATGTCGGCAACCATACCGGCACATGCAGCTCCAACGTGGTCAGTTACTGTAAATGTCTTTTTAATATTCTTGTTCACTACAAAGTTCCCAAACGAGACTCGCTTCTCTGCTGCTAGTAAAACACCTTCATTGTAGGATATGCCCACTACTGTTGCGCCGGGCATGAATTCTGCAAACGCCATATGCGATGTACATCGCTGTTAAAGTTAGATTTAGTCGTTTCTATTAGAGAGACAAAGTAATTGCCAAAGCAAATGATCTTGTGTGGCTAACGCTTTATTACATTGGTGTCGTGTATCCTGATGGCTTCAGCCACAAGCCTATTTTGTAGCTCAAGCGCGTCTTTGCCTTCGGGGTGTTTCGCCTGCGCAACTGCCTCCGCAACAATGCTTATGACATGCCTCATAAGGAACTCGTCTCCTCTTGTCGCTTCTGCCGCATACGTCGGATTAGCTTTATTTACGAACACGATATTCTCCGTGATAAAGCTGTATCGGGAATCACTTTCATCCTCATATGGGATCACTTTGTAACCTATCCTCTTGAGTGCAAATGTCTTCTTCAGTATAGGTTTGCGTATATTCCTTGTCTTAACCACAGTACCGTCAGCTTGTGTTTCATTCACCTCGTCTACAACCAATCCTTCGGGTATGTTAGCTAGGTTGCCTGAAGAATGTGGTTGTGTGACGGTCCGTGATTGGATATCATCTGACTTGGAAATTGTTGAGCTTTCAGGGGGCAGCGAGCCGGTGTCGTCATAGTTTGCGATTCGGTGGTTGTCATCAGAATGCACTTTATGTACCTGGTTTTCATGTTCCTGATCGTGGGTACCCTTCACTCGTTCTTTTAGTTGCACCAGTTCATACCCCTGTACTTCCTCTTCGAGCTCTAGGTTTTCGAACATGGCTTGTCCAAGTATCTTGTCAATTTCACGATAGATCCTAGATTCCTCCCGGGTGATTAGTACATCTTCGTATTCAGTCAGCCCCGGAATGACTCTATCAATGACGAATGTTTTCATAGTCTGATTGAATTTGGCATATTCATTATCCTCGATGATTGCAGACTTGTCAGCGAACCTAGTAGTCAAGCTATCACATCTGACGAAGCCGGTTACACGGTTAAGCTTTGTATCAAAACCAAAGTTGCTGCGCATCACGATATGGTTTCCGACCATTACAGCTATTCCACGCTCGTCGTCAGACAATGGTCTCCTAGCGATAATGATTTCGCCGGTTAGCCTGCCATTGTCAAGGTTGAAGGGTATCCTGTGGCCTTGAATTTCAGGGGCCTTTATAATCTGAGCCCCCTCAAAGTTCCACTCTTTGAATTTCTCGGCAGTTTTGATATATACTTCAAATAGTGGTTGCCTTAGCACCGCTAGTTTCCGGATCTCCTTCATTATCTTAAATATGTCGAGTTGAGTCTTGGCCCCTGTCATAACGAGTTCTGTTCCGTCTCGCTTAAGCGGGGGCTCCTTTACGTCATCAAGCTTGGCATTGCCTACATACAGCTTTTCAAGTACACCTGCATTAATGGCAAGCGCTTTGTTGAAACTGCCGCGCCTTGTTCTTATTCTCATACTTTCAAATGATGTCAGGAATGATAATCTGCCCGTGCCATATCTGCCTGTTCTAATCCTTTTCAGCATAGGGGATATTGATTCGGTCCTTTTATGCGGGGATCCCAAAAGCAGAAACTTTTCCATCCCATTCTCATCCATACCTGCGTCATCTTCAATAGCGATAGAACCGTTGCTTAGTACAGTGACGAGAACTCTTCTGGCGTCCTCATCAAAGGCATTCTCTACAAGCTCCTTTAGAATCTCTATTGGAGAGACCCAGGTTTTAGTGGCAAATTCCTTGAAAAAGGACGGATGAACCTTCATTTGAGCAGGCATTTTTTCAAGAGCTGATACCCCCACACCTTTATTTAACACTTATCAAGGTATCTTTATCTTACATCAATTTATTCCGATATAATGAAATTGCATACATATGCATGCTTTCCCTGTTAATTTAATTAATAATTGCCGAACGACTTGTAAACGTAAGAATTCATCCAGGTTCTAACTAGCGGGATTGTGTCAAGGCACTCTAATTGAAAATAATGCTTTTATTTTTTATCTGCTGTCATTTTGCTTTCCAGATCTCGCTCCTTCTTTTACACAGAGACATATATATATAAAATTCAAATAAACTATAGAGGGTAAAAAGTCTTCATTATTGCTCAGCAATCTACATATTCCACTCTAAGTGCAGAAGAGTTATGCAAAAGTGCAGTTGCGGCAGGGACTCGAGGTCATTTGAGGCTTGCACGCCTCTCGGTTGCGATACCTTTGTCGTGTGCAGCGGCTGCTTCAAGAACATCTTGGAATGCTCTTGTGAGACTACGTAGGCTTGTAGCGTAAAACCGCCCCTATCTTGCCGAGGCTAGCAAGCTGCGATCCTTCCTCCGTCTTGCCAGAAATTACTTCAAGCCTGCTCCCTGTCTTTATGGCAAGCTCGTTTAGGTATTCGACTATGTCTTTGTCGATAACTTCAAGATCACCACCATGACATGACGGGCACTGCTTTGAAAGCCACTCCTGCTTCGTGGAAATGACCTGGGATCTGTCTGCTATTATTGTCTGAACATTCTTGCAGGCCTTGCACCTGATCTCCAGCTTGCTGTATGTGACATCATCTGTCACTATCACCAGATCTGCAATGCCGCTTTCCAATGCCTTGACCACATCATGAACACCATATATTCCAAGTCCTCGGCCGGAATGCACTTCGGTCATGAATTTTTTGATCAGCTGTTTTTCTTCCATTACACGGTATTCCTGCAAGATACCCTCTTTTTGGGCTTTTTCTATCAACTCGCGCACACCTTCTTCTCCAGAATAGGATGTATCAAGCGTTGCTATGACACTCTTTTGCAGTCGGTAGTCAAGGTACTCTTCTTTCAAAAAATTCTCCTTTGTGGGCCCAGGGCCTCCTACTATTGAGCCCTTTATATTATATTGATCTAGAAAAACCTGTTTAGCATGTTCTGCTACTCTATGGTAATACTCATTCAACTCATTTTCTCTTAACCTTTCAAATCTTCTTGCCGACTGGCCACCTTGACGATGTTTGCCTGCTACCCCAGAGGTGAGCGAATCAATAACTTCCCAATGGTCTCCTGTAAGTATTCCTATGCCTGTCTCCTGAGTGTCGATTGATAGTATGCCAATGACCTTGTCATCTTTCATCATCTCCTTCAGGTGATCAGTCCAAAAGTGATCGTCACATCGGTAAAGGCTGATCTGGACCGGCTTTGGGGGTAACACAGGATATATTTCAATTTTCTCTTTGCCAATTCCTTTGTCATTTGGTATGGCACCACAAAATATTATGAGTCCATTCTCAGGTGTTTCCTTGAATAATTTTAATTGCTCAATCGTTTTACTAAGTGCGTCTTGCACATGAGTTCTGGTAAGGTCTGACTTGATGTTTGAAGCAGTGCCGGCTTCATTGCGAAGCTGTGAAATAACGTCAAATACTGGCCGACGTGGTGGAATGTAAACAGTGACAAGTTCCGTTCCATGTCCGGATATACTTGACAGTTCATTTATCATCTTAGTCAACTTGTATCTCTTTACCGAATCCCAGTTGCTATTTCCATCGTTTGCCATTGAGTACTGTGACAAGAAAAATTTTGTCCGCACATAATATAAGGCTTCAACTTCTTAGGTATCTTATAAGTGCGGGGGCTGGCAGAGTAGAGGGCGGAAAAGATGCTACCTAGGCTCGAATACATCAAGCAGGCGAGATTGAGGCTTGGAATCACACAGAGAAAGCTGGCCACTTTGACAGGCATCAGCACATCTATGGTAAATCAGATTGAGTCCGGAAGGTGCAAACCAAGCTATGAAACTGCTCGGAAGATCTTCGAAATCCTGAGCTCATTGGAAGGTAGCACCTCTATGAAAGCGGGCGATATTTGTAGTCACTCGCCAATTTCAGTGCAAAAGGATGAAAAGCTTCACAATGCAATAGATGTATTGCGTGTCAACTCGATTAGCCAAATCCCAGTATTTGATTCGTCCCGTGTTGTAGGCATTTTGACAGAGGATGGACTTGCAAAGGTGATGCTAGAAAAGAATGAAAAGGATCTCAGGAACATGCATGTTTCCGAGGCAATGGAGCCTCCGCCTCCGATAGTCGATGTCTCTACGCCGGCCAAAGCCCTTATTCCGCTTGTTAGGTTTGCCAAGTGTATCTTGGTTAGCGAAAAGGGTAATGTAATGGGGATTGTCACAACAACTGACACATTGAAAATGGTCGAGTAGAAAAATCCTTTATTGCTACAACTTTTCAAGGCCCACGCAGCAGTCTGCACATTTTATACACTCGTTGCAAATGTTAATCTCACTGTCCACGGGAAGTGCAGTTTCGCACAAGGCGCATTGCTTTATCGACTGCATGTAAGCTAACCAACCTGCTATGGCTCAAAAGGCTATTTGAATCGTTCTCTCCGTGTATGTCCCATTTTCGGGAAGGATCTAAATTGAAGTACTTAGCTCATCGATAATGCCACATTAACTGCTCTGTGTTATTCTTGTAAAAAATGATATTCCCATCAAGTCCACAGGGGACGTCCTAATTCCCGTTCACTAGTACTAAAATCTACATTCGTTCAGGTCCATATTCAGTGATTTTTTGAAAAGGCCCCTCTGTAGATGTACTATAACCTATGACAACCCTAGGTTAACTTCTAGTTGTAGGTACATACCCAGCATCTAGACCTAAGCCAAATGCCAGAAATCTTTCAGGATCGAGACAACTGGTTTTGAAATAACAATCACGCATCATCATTAAGGAGCAATACGAATAGCGCCATTGTATGACTTCTTCAATTGATCAAAAGAAAAAACACGTCAACGGTTAGGCACAACATCATTTAAATTCCTCCTCTAATATCTCACGCCTCTTGTTCATCTGAAATAGATTGTCAGCTCTCTTAATTGCTTCATCTCGAGATCGCCTGAATACCATCGATTGAATAAGCAGATGGTTCTCCGGTATCACCATGCCCGTCTGGTCGTCAGAGTAAGCTATTTTAGCTGTATCTTCTTGAACTCTCAAAATATCGTGGTGAATATGCACCATGTTCGTATCGCCATGAGGAAATCCGAGTTCGAGTGCCTTTTTCCTGACATCTCCAGTACCCTTGGCGGAACCGATAATTGCGACTCCAAACTCGTTTCGGAAACATTCTAGAATCTCATCTTTGGTCGGCATTACTTCGTCACTAAACCGAACAAACATGTGGTGTAAGTGCATCATCCTCGACGGTACCTTGAAAGCATCGACATATAGGTTAGCATTTGGGATAAAGTCCTTGACATCGTCCTGATGGTGGGGATTCCTGTCCCATTCAATTGAGTCCTTGACGGCCTTTGTGTCCTCGAGGTCTGCCCACCTTCTCACAAGTTCAATATCAAAGCGTTTGATCCTATCGCCAAACTTTTGAATCAGTGGCTGCATTACCCTGCCCATGCCGGATACATTGCAGCTGCCTTGTATGACATACGTCTTGCCTGCAGCCCTGTCATAGTTCACGCGTGAGTTGTGAATCATGTCTGCTACAGCCCGATCGCCATTCCTTTCTTCCCCTCCCTGAAATATCGCAGGCTTATTCATAGGCTCATAGAGGTTCTTCTTATTATCATACCCCGCTCCTTCCTTTGCAGCATCTACCACTAAATCACAATGCTCGACTGCCTCTTGAATTGAGCCTGTCACGTTATAGCCTTGTTCTTTGAAGCTACTGATTGCTTCCTTCGGCACGTATACATCGTAATGGTTTTCCAGTGCCTCCTTCACCTTCTCATCTATGCTATATTTTGCAACGCCAACCAATTGGATCTCTTTATCTACTGCTAGCGTGCTTGCAAGACGGCGCCCTATATTTCCATAGCCATTAATGAAGACCCTAACCAAGACGACCACTCGAGATTTATTGTGAGCATCAAGTAGTTTGCAGGCATTTTATAGTTTCCTAAACCTTTAGCAAATTTTTTAAAAAACGCAGTAGGCTTAAATACGGTAAAAGCATCCACAATTATGGAGACAATGCAAAGAGGCGGTCGCTTTTGGCACCTTTAAGGGTCGTGTTCTAGATTATTCCTTAGCCTCAAGTGGGGGTTTTGGATGAAAATACTTGTTATCGACAATTACGACTCTTTTGTATACAATCTTGCACAGCTATTGGGAGAACTAAGAACTGAACCTATTGTTTTAAGAAATGATAGGGTAACACTAGAAGATGTTGTTAGGTTGGATCCTGATGCGATAGTGATATCTCCAGGTCCAGGTCATCCTGCGGATCGCAAGTACTTTGGTGTGTGTACAGATGTCATCGGGGAGCTGGGGCACAGGATCCCTATATTAGGGGTCTGCCTTGGACATCAAGGCATAGTCCATGCTTTTGGTGGCAAGGTCATCAACGCCAAGAGGATCAGGCATGGCAAAACAAGCCTGATACAATACACTGCTGACAGGCTCTTTGAAGATGTTGCAAACCCATTCAGGGCAACCCGCTATCATTCACTTGTAGCGGATCAGAATACCTTCCCATCATGCCTTGAAGTGACCGCAAGAGCTCTGGATGATGGCGAGATTATGGGCATTAGACATAGGCAATACCTTATGGAAGGCGTACAATTCCATCCCGAGTCTGTGCTCACAGATGAAGGACGAAGGATACTCCTGAACTTTATATCTATGGTGAAAAAATGACCGTATTGACGGATTTGCAACCAGAATTAAGAAAGCTGGTCTCAAAGACAGATTTATCAGATGCAGAAATCACCCACGCGCTTGATGCAATGCTTGCTGCGGCGGTTCCAGACACTGCAGTTGCGGCTTTTCTTGTGGCTCTTGCAATGAAAGGGGAAACACCTATCGAGCTTAGATCAATTCTTATTTCGTTGAGAAATCACGCGACCAAGATAACTCCTCAGGTAAATGGGCCCCTCATTGATACCTGTGGAACAGGCGGCGACTCAAAAAAGTCATTTAATATTAGCACTGCAGCAGCCATAGTGGCATCTGCGGCATCTGCCAAAGTGGCCAAGCATGGTAACAGGTCAGCTTCTAGCCTCTGCGGAAGTGCAGATTTTCTTGAATATATCGGCCTTGATCTGAGTGCCCCACCCTCAAAGATTCAATCTTGTATAGAGAGCATTGGCATAGGATTTCTATTTGCTCCACTATTCCACCCATCAATAAAAAACGTAGCTTCTGTAAGAAAGACTATTGGAATCAAGACTGTGTTTAACAAGGTTGGACCACTGAGCAACCCTTGTACTAACATATCCGGTCAACTCATTGGTGTATTTGAGCCACAACTTCTACAAGTTTTCTCTGAAGTATGCGCAGGGTATGTCAGTGAAGCAATGATAGTTTATGCTCACGATGGTTTTGACGAACTATCAAACACTTGCCAAAATGACATCTATTGGATTTCAAGCAGCAATGACACAACAAGAAAGATGCGCCTTCATCCTAGTGCGGTCGGAATGAAAGTAGCTAAGCCAGAGCAACTGATAGTACATTCAAAAATAGATTCGATTGTGAGCACTCTGCAGGCAGTTTACGGGACGGGTAGCAGAGAAAAAAAAGACATTGTAATTCTTAATGCTGCTGCCGCGCTTGTAGTAAGCAAAGTTGCCTCCAATCTTAAAGAGGGCGTACAAACTGCAAGTGATGTCATAAAGAGTGGTAAAGCGAAGGATAAGCTGTCACAGATGATAAAATATTGTGGGGACTTGGAAAAATTAAAAGAGGCGGAGAAAAAGTTTTCTCTTCTCTGACCTAATCGTCCTCTTTTTCTCTTGCTGTCCTTTTCTTTGGTGTTTCGGAGTCACTGTCGTCAATACCCTTTTCATTCACGGTGAATCTGACATCAGAGTATGGGTGGTATGGCGAGTCAATTATCTTGGCTATTCTGTCGTTGCCAGCCTTGCGCAGGTATATCCTGTAAGTTGATGCATGTCCGATTACGTTTCCTCCTGCCGGCTTGGTTGGATCTCCAAAGAATGTGTCTGGCGTAGACTGAACCTGGTTCGTAACTATGATCGCCACGTTGTAAATCTCTGCAATTTTGACAAGTTTGTGCATGATGCTGTTGAGGCGCTGCTGCCTGTCTGCTAATGTCCCCCTACCAGCAAACTCGGCGCGGTGGAGAGAAATGATACTATCAATTATTATCATTTTGGCCTTAAAGTCGTCGATGTATTTGCCCATCGACTTGACTATTAGCTCAAGGTGGCTGCTGTTATAAGCCTTGCATATTGCTACTTTTTTCAGTATTTCACTTGGGTCCAGACCTCTTGCTCTTGCTATTTGGTCAACTCTTTCCGGTCTAAATGTTCCTTCCGTGTCAATCAATATCGCTCCGCTGCCAAGCCCTCCTTGCTCTACTGGCTGCTGAGCAGTGACGCATAGAGTATGACATATCTGGGACTTGCCGCTTCCAAATTCGCCGTAAAACTCTGTAATTGCTTGAGTCTCGATGCCGCCAAGTAGCAATTCGTCAAGGGATTTTGATCCAGTGCTGCAGCGCAAAAGAGACTTTCTCTTTTCAAGCTCAATATCTGCAGTAGTAAATTCATTGTCAAGTATGCCGCTCTCCCTTAGCAGCTTTTGCGCTGCCATAATGAAGGTAGCAGCAGTTTCTTTTGAACCGCCCAAATCTGTAGCGAGCTCCTCTGGTATTGCTGTAGCCAGCTCCATAACTGAACTTATTCCTGCTTCCTTCATCTTGCGGGCTGTGGTTGGCCCAATACCTTCGATATCCTCTATCTCTAATTCAGCTACATTTCTTGACGTACTTGTCATTATGTCCTATTCTTTAGAGGAACTATATAATGAATAGTGCACTAAGGGGGGAGGGGGATATATTCATCGGGGAATCCCTAGAATATAAGAACATGTCCAGAGGCTTAAGTATACTTTCAGCTTCTCCCCTACTTTTTCGTAATATTGAGACGTTCGTATTAATATATGAATCAACCTTAATAAGTTTCTGTGATCTCCAATTGAGGAGACTTTGTGTAAATGGCGAGTCAGGATTCCTGATTACGGTATGCAATCTGTACTAAGGAATACGAGTGACGGGCTCATTGAAAATAAAGTCAAATTTAATTATCGCGGAAATGAGCATGTTGGTGATGTAATAGTTGATTCAGAGAACGAGAACGATGCCATAAATGATGCTATGTATTTAATTGATAAGGCTTTAGGAAGGGTTTGTTTCGCTCATAATATAGAGCCTTCAATGAGCGAAAACGCATCTTATGTGACCGATCTTTCAAAAGATACAAGTATGGAGATGATAAGAAAAGGATTACGTGCTCGGTGGAATTATGTAAAAGAGAATCCTCAGATCACATTATCCAATATACCATCACTGGACCCAGACAAATTAGAAGTTATGGATTTGGCCTTCGCGTACTATAAGCTTAGTGAATATGATAATCCACTTAGAATTGAATCTCTTTTTAGCTGTATGACAACCATTGTGCGTAGCCTTCTGGGAAAAAACTATGTTTCAACCTCCGACTTGAAGCAAAAAATAAAAGAAATTCTTAGACAGAGTGATGCTACGTTCTCTGAAACTGTGTTCGATAATAACTGGAAGGATTTCTATATAGACGAGAGATGTTCCATTGTCCATGGGTCGGGTAGCAAATTGGTCGACGTTAGAACATATTCAGCATATGAGAAGATAGCAAATACGGTAGGCTATTGGACAAGGTCAGTCTTGTATCATTATATAGATCAACATAAAAAGCCAAAAAGCTGATATTGATAAAGCCGGTCCTCACAGATCAATTATACTACTTGTACTAGGCAAGAGGATAAAATTCTATTTTGTCTTAAACCATCACCTGCTAATCAAGAGAAACAAATTGTTACTGTCTTGGTCACAATAGGATTCCCTCCAGATTCATCCAACAAACGACAATAAACCATTAACAAGATCATTTGCAACCGGAGGTCTTTGTCAGTGGTCTCCCCTCATTGGTACCTGATTTCCGCTTGTGGCTCTTTATTTTGTACCGCGATGCGATGTGTCCAAGAAATGCAAGAATAATTTCAACTAACTTGTATCATTTGCAATCGAACGATAATCTTTTCTAAATAGGAGCCAAGTTCCTAATTCTTGGTGAAGCGGACCTGTGTATTATCGTTGTATGTCACGTGTACAAATTGATGAGTCTATTCCTGGGATTTTGCCTATGGATCCAATGCGGCCGAACAATTTCACACCTGGAATATTTTTATATCATTTTCTTTAAGCCATATTTCATTGTCGGAGAAGGATTTAGAGTCTCTTGGGTGGGACGATCTCATTGCGCAAAAGCGCCGGCTTACCAGTGAACTCAAAGAGCTGTCGGACAAGATTATTGATATTGACAAGAACCAATTCCGTTCGATAGCTAATACCATCAAGGAGCAGAGAAGTATTATTGATGCTCACACCGAGAGGCTAAATCAGATAAAGTCTGAAGTAGATAGTCGTAACTCTGCGCTTTCCTCTGTGAGCGAAAAGTTATCACAGTCAAAGAACTTTATTTCAATGATGGAGGCTCGGCTTCCTTTAGATAAGGAAGAGGATTTACAGGTTGTAGTGCAAAAGAATCAGAATATTATTGATGCCAAAGACTACAAGAGCGAACGTGAAAAAAATGAGATTCTCTCCAGGATAAAGGACGCTGCGATGAAATTAGAGGCGATCAAGGCTACACGTACAATACGAGAGCAATTCTCCAAACTAACACAGGAATCTGCAAATATCAATAACGCAATAAAGCAGCTAATAGAAGAGCGGAATGTTCTCCGAAGCAAGATATCTGACATAAATGTCGCGCTAGACAGCTTGTATGAATCAAAAAGAAAGCTAGCCTCAGAGCATCAATCTTACCTGATAAGATACGACGCGATCGCAAAGCAGTTTGATGCAATTAATGCACGACTTGATTCAATGTCTGAGATGAGGCGCAAGCAGAGAAAAGAGTATGGCTATGTAGAGCAAAGAGATGCACTTTTCAAAGTAAAGGAAGAAGCAAAGAAAAAGCTCCAAGCAGGATCGAAGCTTAGCTTTGAAGAGTTGAGGCTTCTATACGGTGAAAAAGACTAATACTATTTGCTTGACATGGTACTAGATATATATAGATCGTAATATGGCGATAAATGATTTTGCCTTTGCCTGTTCTATTGATGGCTCGATAGTGGGTTATTTTACTTATCATGACAGGACTATGTTAATTGTGCAATCTGAGCAGGAAGCAAAGGCAGGGATCAACAGCTTTCTCAGAATCGCAGAACCTTTCATGGAGCCTCTCATTTCTCACGAATCAATTCATGTAATCATAAAAAAATTGGAGGGCGTCGAAGCATCAGATTCACTTGATGAAGTTGAAGTCATCGTAGAACGGGGTGGAGCAAAACTACAGGTGCCGCTTAATTTTATACACTATTCCCATGACAATTCGGGAATAGTGCTCCCATTTTAAGAAAAAAATTTGGTGCCTTGGTAGTCGCGCTTTATTTTATATCGTCAGAGATTTCGCGCTGGCTTATTGCCATCTCATCGACTCGAATTGTTATCTTATACCACTTGTCGTTGTGTTTGAAAATGTGCGCAGAGGCCTTTTTGTTACCGGCAGAGCCGTATCCTCCGACACGCTCGCTCAGCCTGGATCGCAGCTTGTCAACTTGATACTGCGCTATCATCAAGTTGCCAATTATGTTCTCTAACTCTAGATCCCGCTCTTCATCTATGTCAGGAACCTGGGGGTTGTTCTTCCTAGTCTGCATTCTCAATGTACATCCTGTTTCCTACACTGTAGTGGACCTCATCAATGTAGTACGCAGTGTCGACTACTGGTGACGACAGGTTTGCACCACACACCGGCACTCCCTCGATTTGCTCTTCTTCCTCTTCACCGATTAGAAGACTCATTGAGTAATAGTCAAACACATCAAATAATAACTGATAGTATGAATGTACTCTAAGACCTAATGAAAGACTACTTTCAGTTAATTGCAATTATTATAAACTCGAACAACTATAAATAATCTGTCATCTTTGTATTAGATGTTTCTTTTATCAACTTTGATAAGTTTTTCCTTTCTTGTGATGGCGGTTTTATGCCAGTTATCATTTGTAAAAATTCCAATTCTCGTTGGGTCATGCCCAGATTCTCAAAATAAATCTGATTGAAGATTATTTTTTGAAATATGTGCTCTAGCTCGACTAGGCGGTTGTAAGCTTTACCGCTAATACAAGCACTATCCTCCTCAAGCGCCTTAGCTAGGATAGTCTTTTTAAGATTAAGCACACCGCTTGAGATTAGACGATCGAACCTTGAAACGACTTCAAAACGGTCATCTATTCCTGTATAGCTTATGAGGGTTGTTGGCAAGAACTTGCCGAGCCCTCGGGCAAGTTTTGAATGGTTCTTGTCAAGGACCAATATAGATAGCCCAAAAGCCAATATTGCATCTATTATCTGCTTTGGCAGACGCTCATCTAATACGTCATCATCTGACTTGACTTCTACGGGATAAAATCGGATACAGTCTATTCTGCATTTTTCATGTCGAGCGAAGTGTTTTAGCAGCTGCGTTCGCACCAGGATATTATCATAGAGACCATAGTCATGTCTGTTCGGTTCCTTTGTCACTGCTGCAATCAAAAGGTCGAAGCTGCGACAATGTGCCTCCTGAACTATCCTTATTTCAGATGTTGGGATCAGAGTATTGTTGTTGACATGATTTGATCTAAGTGAGCTACAAAATAGGGCTTTCAGCTCTCTCTCATTCATTGCATATGGTTTTTTGCAGCCTGTTTTAATGTATTTTGTTCTTCTTCTTTTTGCAAGCATTTTTCATTGACTTTGCAAAGTTCTGCAGATCAGGCAACAGCATCTTATTGCAAGATGGATCCGATAACTTGTTAATGATCGCACTGCCCACGATGATTGCCTCTGCGCCGGCAGCTATAATAGATTTGGCTTGAGCTGGTCTGCTTATTCCAAAGCCTACTGCCACAGGGACCTTGACTCCAGCAACCTGCTTAACCTCTCTGATGGTATTCAGAGTGTATTTCTGAAATGAATTGCGTGCACCTGTTGTGCCATAAACTGACACAACGTATAGGAAGCCGGAGGTACTGGCAACAAGTTTGCGCAGCCTTGCCTTGGACGTATTTGGCGATACAAGGAAAACGGTCGCAAGGTTAAGCTTTGAAGCTGTTGACGAATATGTATCTCCCTCCTCCACCGGCATATCTGGCAAGATAAACCCGTCAAGTCCACATTTCTTGGACTGAGCCATGAATTTTTCCACGCCCGCCCGAACAAGTATGTTAGAATAGGTCATTGCAAGCAATGGAAGGTTTGGATGCTCCTTTCTGACACTTCTTACAAGCTGGAGAGCCTTCTCAGGTGTCATGCCTTTTCTTAGCGCCATGTTTGATGCTGTTTGTATAGTTGGCCCGTCTGCTATTGGGTCTGAAAAAGGTATGCCGATTTCGATAATGTCGGCGCCGCCTTTCACCAAGGCATTGATTACTTGCTTTGAAGTTCTAGTATCTGGGTATCCGGCAACTATGTAGCAAATAAGAGCACTTTCTCCTTTTTTTGCCAGCTCAGAGAATTTTTCGGAAATTCTATTTTGCATGCTACGTCTTTTTCTTTCTATTCTTCTTGCTCTTGTCTAGATAATTTTGAACTATCTCCACATCCTTGTCTCCTCTGCCAGAAAGAGTGACTACTATGATGTCGTCCTTGTCCATTTTCTTGGCAAGCTTCATTGCATACGAAATTGCGTGTGACGGCTCCAGAGCAGGGATTATCCCTTCAAATCTTGACAATGTAAGGAATCCTTCTATAGCCTCATGGTCTGTCGACGCTGTGTATCTTGCGCGTTTGAGCTCTTTGAGCATTGCATGCTCTGGTCCGACCCCGGGATAATCAAGTCCAGCAGATATACTGTGGGTCTCTACTACTTGTCCGCACTCATCCTGCAATAGATATGTGAACATACCATGCAAGATACCATCCGAGCCAGCAGTAAGACTGGCTGAGTGCTTGCCGGATTTGATACCTTTGCCTCCTGCCTCTACGCCGTACAATATGACATCGTTGTTATCAAGGAATGGATAGAATGAGCCTATTGCATTGCTTCCCCCACCAACACATGCGACAATAGCGCTGGGTAAGGCTCCCTCGATTTCCCAAATCTGCTGTTTTATTTCTCTCCCAATCACGCTTTGAAAGTCCCTGACCATCATTGGGTAAGGGTGAGGACCTACCACTGAGCCAATAAGGTAGTAAGTCGTTTTGACGTTAGCTATCCAGTCACGGATCGCCTCGTTTATTGCGTCCTTTAGAGTCTTGCTCCCAGACTGGACGGGATAAACCTTTGCACCCAAAACGTTCATTCTAAAGACATTCAGCTTTTGTCGCTCAAAGTCTTTAGATCCCATGAATATCTCTGCAGAAAGGCCAAGCACGGCACATGCTATCGCTGTGCCCACACCATGTTGGCCCGCACCAGTTTCAGCAATTATCCTTTTTTTGCCCATCTTTTTTGCTAGTAGTGCCTGCCCAAGGGTGTTATTGGTTTTATGGGCTCCGCCATGCAAAAGATCTTCCCTCTTTATGTATATCTTGGCGCCGCCTATATGTTTTGTTAGGTTCTTCGCAAAGTAAAGTGGAGTAGGCCTGCCAGCATATTCAGTTAGATAATAAGAAAGTTCCTTCTGAAAGTCAGAATCATTCTTGTATTTTTCATAGGCGGATTCGAGCTCCTCGACTGCTGGCGCTAAGGTCTCCGGTATGTATTTACCACCATATTTTCCAAATTTGCCACCTACAGGATAGCTGCCTAACAAAGATGAAATATGTGGTATTCAAGGGGATATTTTAAGGGATGTATAATTCTATATAGCGTAGTACAAGTCGGAGATCTTCGCAGCAATATCTTGTGCTTGCATTACACTTGTTCCTATTAGAAATGCATCAGCCCCTGCGCCCCTTAGGTATCGTATATCTTCCGGAGTACTTATGCCGCTTTCGCTTATTATCGTGCTCTTGGCCTTGCCAATACTTTTCAGTAACTTCTCCGTATTTTTGACATCTACATGCAAGTCGCTAAGGTTGCGGTTGTTGATGCCGATTAAATCATATTTTGATTTGAGTACTTCTTCAAATTCCCGTTCAGTATGAACTTCAACAAGCACGTCTAGGTCTCTTTTTTTTGCATATTCCGAAAGTTTCTCCATACTGTCTTCGGCAAGGTTCGAGTCAAAGACGGACTTGATAAGCAATACGCAATCCGCACCTACTTTCTTGCCTGCTTCAATTTGGACCATGCTGACAGTAATGTCTTTCATCAGTACAGGAACCCTCATCAGCGCTTTCCTAATGGTCGCTAGATATTCAATTGAACCATCGAATAAGGAAGGTTGTGTCAGCACTGAAATGCCAATTGCGCCAGAGTCTACCATTGTCTTTGCAATGTCCGCCGGCTCTGTCTTGCTTCTTATCTTACCTTGGGAAGGCGAGGAAAACTTTATCTCGGTAATGAGCGGCGCGTGTACACATGAGCGGATGGCTTTCCTAAGGCTTATTGCATCATGGGTAAATAGTTGCTTTGTTTCATAGGCGCCCTGATCTATTGCTTTGTACGAGTTATCGACTAAATGCTTTAGGTTAAAATCAGCCCTCACAAATTTACTCATAGATTAATCCGTGGCAAAGCTCCTAACCTTTACAATTATTAGTAGTGCCTAGTGTGCATGTGGCGGAGGTGCACTGCCTTTAGACAAGGATTCATTAAATGTGCCGGCAGACTTCTCATGAAACTCTAGGTTTGACTGGTCGACTTTTATCGCCTGTGGCGGACACACTGATACGCAAGCCATACACCAGATGCAATCATGCTCCCTGATTGGATCTGCCTTATCTGTATAGTCTTTGCGTTCTTCTTTGACTGCGCTGCCTGTACCTGCGCTTGTAGCATTTGCCACCTGAACTGCAGGAACATCATCTTCTGTTCTGTACCACTGAAATACCTGTACCGGACAAGCTTCAATACATGCACCGTCAGCAACACAAGAGTCCCAGTCGACAGCTACCATTGTCCCATGAACACCTAGAGGAGCCATCTCTTCTCCTCTTGTTTGATATGCGGATTTGACCTCTTCGTTTTCTGCCGCTTCTGCAGCCCTTCCAGGCCCCCATACAAAATGAAAATGCTCCCCGTCTGCGTGCTGATGCTTGCCCGTTGGCTGATGATTTTTTGGAAAGTCTGGATCTATTGGCATCTGATACCTACGTAAGATACATTACTAATATGAGTTACCTAGATAGCCGTCGTATCCACGAGTTTCCCTTTTGATTCAGATATATATTGTTGGTTGATCCCTATCCAACATAACTCAATGTCTGATAGCGCCATCTTCAAGAACAAGTCCAAATTGTCGCCACGCTACCTCCCAGAGGAGCTACCGCACCGCCAAGCTCAGATTCAGCAGATAGTACATGTGTTTTCTGAGGCTCCGGAGGATCCGGATAAGTTCCCCCTTACTGTTTTGCAGGTAATAGGCGCTGCAGGCATCGGCAAGACGTCAACCGTCCTTAGATCATCTAAGATCATTGAAGAACTCTTTGCAAAGAGCAGGCTGACAGTAAAAACGGTATACATCAACATGAAGCTGCAAGGGGGCAACAAGTTTGCAATATACAGGCTCCTCCTTGAGCGCATGGCGCCAGAGCTGCCAGCCCAAGGTCTCAGCGCAGAAGAAATGCTGCGCTACCTCTTGCAATATTTGAGACAAAATGGCCACTATGCTTTGATTATCATAGACGAAATCGACTACCTGATAAAGACTAGCAAAGACACAGGTATCATTTACGATCTGACACGCTTGAACGAGTATGACCTTGATAAACCCTGCAATGTTAAGGGAGTTATATTCATCGCTAGGAGCATGGAATTTTATAATAAACTTGATGCTGCAGAGCTGAGTACTCTTGGAAGGGTTCCAATGGAGTTCTATCCTTACACACTAAAGCAAGTCAGCGACATACTTGAGAGTCGGGCGGCGGAAGCTTTCAATCCAAAGTCAATAGGTTCAGACGTTATTGACAAAGTTGCTAGCATTACAACATCAGCCGAGGTGAATAGTGATGTCAGATATGCCCTTGATCTGCTTTTATACGCAGGTAACCTTGCCGAATCCGATGGCTCAGGCAGAGTCATGCTTGATCATCTTCGCAAGGTGCACGGTAAGATTCACCCATCGATAACCACCGAAGAGATTGAGCAGCTGTCAAAGAACCATATTGTGAGCCTGATGGCTCTAGTACGTGCGCTAAGGAGCAAGAAAAAGGCATATGTCGGGCTCAAGGACGTACGTCTATATGCTTCTGAGCTTGCGGAGCAACTGGGCTTGAAAACGATTGACATTGAAGATTATCTTGAGGATCTGAACGCGAGGAAGCTGGTAGATATCAAATCACTTAAGGAAATAGGGTTGCATGGCGCATCACTTGCGGAACTTGAACCAGCATTGATGAGGAAGGTAAAAGGTGAAAAGTCGTCTAGTGTCTGAAGTTAGATCCAGCAGGCAAATCATAGAGATAGGACTTGGCAGCATTGGTAAAATCAAGATAATGAAGGCTCTGGCTGAAGAGAACAAACTGGCAACGGTCTATTCGCTCCATAAAAAAACTCATTTGAAGCGAGAGGACATAAAGAACAACATTAGCGACCTCGTAAAGATTGGGTGGGTCACTCACAGTAAATACGCCAATGTGATGTACGGTTTAAACTGGGATGACAAGTACGTCGGCGAGTTGATAGAGTTCTTTAAGAATGTCGGCTACATTGATTATCAATGAGATGGAGTCCGAAAGCATTTACAACGTCAAAGTTGAAACACCCAGATACTAGAGATCCATAATCTTGCTAACCATAGAAATTGATGTACCTGTCATCTTTGTCCTGACTCTGCATCATCCGTAGCGCCCTGAATAAAGCATCGATCGCTGCAGCTTCGCTAAGCCTGCCCTTTGCAACTTGATACGCAGCACCAGAAATATCCAGGTAGCGAAGTCGGTCCGCTGTCATGTCGCCTCTTATTCCTTTTTCTGAGCATCGCCTTACAAGGGCAGCGAGCATTCTGTCTACATGATAGTTGAGGTGTATTTCTGCAGCTTCATCGCTATCCACTCCATAAAGATCCGATATCATAAGATCTAGCCTTGCTTCGTCCTCGCTGGCAACGCCGCCATGGGCTGCCTGTATAGCAGACCGACCACGAGGTTTTTTAGCATCACTTTCTTGCATTTTCTTAAGAACTATTCAGGTAGCGCATTTTCTTCATATTAACATAGCGCTGAAGAATCCAAAAAGGAATAAAAGGGCGATCCCCTAAACGCGGATGTGCAGTCCAGGCCTCAGATTCAGTCTAAATTTATTTTCATTACAGGCGGAGTCATGTCTGGTTTAGGCAAAGGTGTCACCACATCCTCAACGGCAAAACTGCTTCAGCTTGCAGGCTACAGGGTTTCATGTGTGAAAATAGACCCGTATGTAAACTATGACGCTGGGACTATGAATCCCGTAGCTCACGGCGAAGTCTTTGTCACAGATGATGGCGGCGAGTGCGACATGGACATCGGCAACTATGAGCGCTTTATCGACATTGCCATGACAAAAGATCATAACATAACGACGGGCAGAGTATACATGGATGTCATTAGGGCAGAGCGCGAGGGCAAATACTTAGGTCAGTGCGTTCAAATTATTCCTCATGTTACTGATGCGATAAAGAATACAGTATGCAAAATTGCAAATGACGAAAAGCTGGATATTCTGGTAGTTGAGTGTGGAGGAACAGTTGGAGACATTGAGAGTTTGCCATTCCTTGAGGCATTCAGGCAGATGGAGATGGAGCTGGGTCATTCAAATACTCTGTTCATCCACGTAACATTGGCACCGGTGCTTGATGTTGTGGGCGAGCAAAAGACTAAGCCGACCCAGCACAGCGTTCAGGAGCTACGGAGGATCGGCATTCAGCCAGACATCCTTGCTGTAAGATGCAAGACCCCTCTAAGAGAAGATGCGAGACACAAGATTTCGCTTTTTGCAAGCGTGCAACAAAACTGTGTGATCTCGTGTCACGATACGCCTTCAATATACAAGGTGCCTCAAGTGCTCGAGAACCAAGGGATGCTTAAATCAATAGCAGAACGACTTGGACTTCGGAGCACTACACCTATATGGGGCAACTGGAAGTCCATAGCAGAATCTTTCTCAAAATGCGAGGGTTCAATCAAAATCGCAGTTATAGGTAAGTACGTAAAGTTACCAGACAGTTACGTCAGCATTTACCATGCGTTGCTGCACTCTGGAGCAAGCATTGGCAAAAAGGTTGATGTGTGCTGGATAGACTCTGAAAAATTTGAAAATGGTGGTCAGCAGAATTTATCGATGTTGAAAAACTTTGACGGGATATTGGCACCGGGGGGCTTTGGAAAAAGGGGAAGCCAGGGCATTATTAGTGCGGCCAACTTTGCAAGGGAAAGCAACATACCCTATCTTGGGATCTGCTTTGGATTCCAGCTGGCAATTGTGGCGTTTGCACGACATGTCTGCAAATTGTATGATGCAAATTCTACAGAGCTCGATCCCCACACGAAGAACCCTATTGTTGATTTCATGCCAGAGCAGCTCGATGTCCACAATATGGGCGGCACAATGCGGCTTGGAAGCCACGAAATAACCATATCTCCAAAAACACTTGCGGCCGATATATACAGGTCAACTTCGATAAAGAGGCGCCATAGGCACCGCTTTGAATTTAACCAAAAGTATCTCGATATCGTAACAAAAAATGGGCTTGTACTGTCAGCTCATTCTGACAGGGGCAAACGAATGGAATCTCTGGAAATATTAAATCACAGGTTTTTCTTTGCTGTTCAGTATCACGCGGAATTTAACAGCAGGCCAGGTAAGCCTGAACAGTCCTTCGGGGCATTCGTCAGGGCAGCAGGAAATCATTAGAATTTTAGTTCATATATCCTTTGGCGGGCGTCTCGAAGCGAAGTTTTCTTTTTTACATAGCCTTGGTTGATAAGGTGACTGAGGGAAAGTCGAATGGTGCGCTCAGGGAGCATTGTCCGCGTTGCCAAGTCCTTTTGGCTTAACGCACCTTCATACTCGAGTGTCTTCAATATCAGTTTGGCGCTTGGAGGCATCTTTAACATATCTTCAGCAAGCTTAACTTTTTTTGCCATTAGAGACGCTGCGGACGAATGACCGCTTAGCCTTACAAGGCGTGCAGGAAATGCGTGTTTGCTGCATTCAAGGGTATTTTTTATCTGTGTCCTATGCCCCCCGTCAAGTACTACTTCGCAGTGGTAGCGGCTAATGATGTCCGCGATCTCGAGCTTGCTTTGGTTTGGAACAATAAGTGGCCTGCGAGTGTTGTCAAGAGAGTTTACGGAAACGACCAAAAATACAAGTGCTTTTTGTAACACCATGGGTCCCCCTGCAGACATAGAATATGCAGTTGAGCCGGTTGGGGTTGAAATAATGACGCCATCGCTCTTGTCATGCCAAATGTCGTTGGAATCTATCCGCAAGACATGCTCCATAAGAGTTGCACTCTTGCTTGAAAAAACTGCCACATCATTTAACACAGGATCAGCTTGTTTGCCATCGACTTTAACGGCAAGGCGAAAAACCTCCTCTACTGAAAAGTTACCACGCTTGAGCTGAGATGTAGCGGATTCCAGATCTCTTACATCAATCTGGGCAAGGAAACCGGTGGAGTCAGTCTCATAGATACCAAGAACGGGCGCGGAATCATACTCTACCTTATGGAAGTAATCGAGTATGCCCCTATCCCCTCCGGCCACCATCACCAGATCTACTTCCTTTGCAGTATGATAGTCATCATCCATCATTATCTGGGTCTTAACTGTCAGCGATTCAAGTGTCTTTTTCACTTTGGAAAGGAGCGCTCCGTCTCGCATATCAATACCTGAAAGCGCAACCTTCATGATTATTTTACTGCATCCTATTGTCCTAGAGCCGAATTTAAAGCTAAGAAATACGTTGAAATCCAATGTCATTGTAAAAATATGATGCATTCTCTTCTATGTTGGGTAATGAAGGGATTTTGGAAAGGCCCACCTCCCTTGTCTCAAGAGCTGCTTTAACCGCACCCGCGCCAAAGCATATCGCCCATATTGGGTCCTTTTCCTTGAGATATGCGCATGAAAACGACGCACACAGTATGTCACCTACGCCCGTAGAATCCCCAGTGTCAACGTAATCCACACTCAGCCAGTAGTGCGTTTTTTTGTGAAGCAGATGAAAAGTCCTGTGTTCAGTGTAGATTACAAATTCTATGCCTCGCGAGCGCAACGACTGCATACCATCTAACCCTTGCAGGCCACCTGTAAGTGCTGACATTTCCTCAGGGTCGACCTTTATTGAATTAATGCCCGATAGATCAAGATCTAGGCTCTCTTTCAGTGTCACACTGCCTTTATTATCGACTAGGCGCAGGTATCCTTGCGGATCGAGCATGACAAAATTTTTCTTGCCTCTATTTCGGATTATTTCAGCAAGAACTTTTTGTGGCAATTCGTCGATCACGGGGCTCGCCAACCAGCAGTCGACCTCCATGTCTTGAATGTCCTCGACGGTGAGGGGATTGCACTTGTCAATTAGCAATAGCTCTCTGGAGTAGCCTTGGGTAAGGATCTGAAACTTAGTGGTAGGCGCATCCACCAATTGGCCCTGGCGCAGTGTGATGTCATTTTCCTGTAACACATTGTGCAAATGTTTTGGAAGATCGTTTCCTACTTTTGTGACAAGGCTTACATCAAAGCCAAACTTCCTGCTCGTAATGCCGCAGTAGCATGGCGGTCCGCCCATGCTTTCTATCACGGTGCCATCAGTGGTTTTTATCTTATCCAGAACTATATGTGAGGCAATAGCCATCCTCAAGGTTGGTTAGCTGTATAGTCTTGTTTTACATGATAATAAAAGGGCTTGTCTGCGCAGCCCAAAACCGAGGATTGGGATGGCGGCATGGGCTTGCGCTGCGCCCTTTGTGTCTGTGTTTGTGTCGACCAAAGCTATAAGGATTGTGGTTGATTCTGTCAAGGTACTCTAGCCTATTATTTTTATGTAGATTGAGAGTGGTTCTGATCAGGTTCATTGAATCCAGGAGCTTTTATCTGCTTTTCCTGGCACGCTATCATTGTATTACATTATATTGAAACACTCAATGGAACTACTTAGCAGAAAGTTTAAGTCGCTTTAATATCACAAGCCATTAGACAAATGACAATAAAGCATTCTAGCTCCTTTTGGATTATCTAGTGGGATTGAATAAGATATCTTTCTTTTAGTACTTCGAATTCAAAGTTACTTTTTATGTGAAATAATGAGTCCTTTGTTGCAAATTCCTTAGTCCTGAGTCAGGAAAACTAATGTATTAGTGGATTTCAATCACAAGATTTAAAGGATAGCAAATAACTCTTACGGAATATATGCCGAAGAAGAGAGCAAGCAGGGGAAGGTCAAAGGGAGGCAAAGGTAGCTCTGGCACAGTGAGTTGCAGCCAGTGCGGAGCTTTGGTTCCACGGGACAAAGCGAAGAAGGTAACAGGAAGGATCACGCTTGTGGAGCCCACACTTGCAAAAGAATTGAGAGCATCAGGGGCATATATCCCGCTGTCTACAGACGTCAAGTTCTATTGCGTATCGTGTGCGGTTCATAGAGGCATTGTGAAAGTGAGATCAGAGTCAGATAGACGCACAGCGTCTAAGCTCAGGTAGAAGATAATTTCCTCACAGTCACCAACACCCTCTGTGCTAATGTGATACCAGCTACAATGGAAACAATTATGATCGCCCATTGCATCGCTTCTCTGATAGGTATCATGCCTAATATCGCAACGATAAGGAGTCGTTCTGCACGCTCGCCTATTCCTACCCCTTTGAGTTTCTCTCCAAGCGACTCAGCCCTTGCTCTAGTATAGCTTACAAGAAGAGACATCCCTAAGGCGACTAGGCACCAGAATGAATCTGCAAGTTGTCCCAAGGCGAGGCCGCAGAAGATAAGCACCTCGGCTAGCTTATCAAAGATAGAATCGAGAAATGCACCCTTTTTTGACATCTTCCTTGTAGTACGCGCCACGCTACCATCTACGATATCAAAGAAACCCGAAATCAAGAGAAACACGCCTCCTATGACTGCAGTGAAATTCCAAGGCGTCCAATCAACATCCAGGAAGGTATTTGTTGCATAGGCAATTGCTGCGAGGAGTGACGCTGCTAGACCCAGTCCGGTCCAAAAGTCTGCGGAGAGGCCAGTCGATGCAAATATGGTACCAATTTTTGTTAAAGCGGGCTCTAGCGCATCTCGAAGCTTATTCAGCAATGATTCTTCAACAGGATTCTTTTATAATAATTTATATTTAACAAAACGAAGATTAGTCGAGGTTTTTTACCTTGTCGACGTTATATTTTGTTTGAATGTCTCAATGGAGTGTATAATTTTCTTGCCCATTGCTTTGCGCAAGCCTGTTTATCTAATGTGCAGATTCATTGCTTTCGTAGGCTGCGTAGCCTTTTTTGTCTCTCCAATTTATGCTGCATATTCTCTTCGACGGGGAGCATTGTTATTGCAGTCTTCTAATCAAATTTATAGACCTAGAAAAATGCCTACTGAGATTTTACATCTATGACTCAAGCTCCCAATCGACCATAATTCTTTAATATAGATTTTTCAGATATAGATTGAAACCAGGTAATGCAAGATTGGGATATAGTCTCGGTTCTATCTAACTTTGGAGTTAACTTTGAGTCAGAAGGAAGTCGCAGTATAAGAGTGCACGGTGAAAGTTCTATCGATGACGCGTCTGAGAACGACCTTGCATTTTGCTGGTATGCCGGCCAAAGAGGAGTTTCATTGATCACCAATTCCAAGGCAGGAGTAATCCTGTGCAAAATGGAGATGCGAGGTTTGGTTCACCCAAATGGCAACCAATTGTTAATATTCACCGATAACCCCCGGCTTACGTTTGTTCGAGTGGTCAAAGAAATGAGGCGCCAAGAGCGGTTGGTTGGCATCTCACCACGGGCAGTTATTTCGCAAAAATCCAAGATAGGATCGGGCTGCTTCATCGGTGACTACGCGGTGATAGGCGACAATTGTTCACTAGGAGATAACACGGTTATTTATGACAGAGTATCGCTTGTGCAAAACTGTATAATTGGCAACAACTGTGTGATCCAATCAGGAGCTTCTTTAGGATCTGACGGCTTTGCCTTTGAACGCTACGAAGGAGGGGGGCTGGAGAAATTCCCACACAAGGGCTACGTACGGCTGGGGGACAATGTCGAAATATATGCTAACTGCTCTATTGCGCGCGGATCTCTTTCAGACACCAAAATAGGCGACGGAACCAAACTTGATGCTCTAGTCCATATTGCTCATAATGTGAATGTAGGAAAGAATTGCGAACTTACGGCCGGAACAATTATCGGTGGCAGTACAACTCTAGGAGACACGAGCTGGACAGGTCTAAATTCAACGCTGAAAAATGGAATCAAAATAGGCCGTAATGTCATTGTGGCGTCAGGCGCTTCGGTTATACACGACGTTCCAGACGGCGACATTGTTGCAGGCGTTCCAGCTAGATCAATTAAACATAAGGTAAGCACGGATGAGGTTTTTCTTATGGCAGGCCAGAAGAAATCATCTACAATCTGAACCTATGTACTTTTTGACTCAATGACCTCTTTTGGCATTTGTTCAAACAGTGCATTAGATATATTTTCCTGTGGGAATTTCAATAATTTGAACTCTTTTCCAAGAAAGAGCTTTTGAACTTCAAAAGCTTCGACGCATGTTATCGTATGGTTGAATCTGCTCTGCAGTGCACGATACTGTGCAAGACCACGGATTGCATTTGACTTGAGGAATGACTTGCTTCTCTGTGACCAGAAAATATTGATAAGATCTATCTTACCATCGATGACATCTGAGATATCATAATACACCTGCGGCTTGAAATCGCGAGTTACGGGGATTTCATAAGCAAGAATATTTGGAGCAAACCTACCTGCCTCCATGGTCGCACCAGCTATTGCCCGGTGATCATGGTGTGTGTCACCAAGCGAGTGTGTGAGGACAACATCAGGATCGGCCTTTTTTATAAAAAACTCAATGTGATTGATAAGATCGCTCGAAAGTGACAACTTGGTATCTTGAAAATTATCGACCCATACCCTTTTTGCACCTATAAATTTTCCAGATTGTATCAATTCTTTTGTCCGCTCTTCGGGATCACCAGAAGCGCCACCTCTAGTTAATGTATACATGAAGATATTATGATGATCCTGCCGCGAAGCCTTTAGTAATAGGCCACCGCATCCCAGTTCAATGTCATCGGGGTGTGCCCCGATGGCAAGAATATTCATCAAATGGAGTGAGTACCACCGTTATTTATATAGTTGGAATCCCCACTCTGTCATAATGTAATAGAGGAGTTCTTAGGTATCATTTAATGCGGTCTTTTTACAGGAGTAAATGTGCACGATTATACTATGATACGTTATTCTAGATGCAAAGCAATTACTTTTAAATTGTTTCATATCGGTTCTCTTTCATTGAAGGAATTCATTCTTGTCTTCTTGTTGCTGATAATAGTAGCATCAGGGGCAAGATACGCAAGTGCGCAATCAATACCCTTGTTGCCTCCTCCCTATCCAGAAAAGACTCCGGATGAACAAAGAGTCGCGGAAAACGACCGCACACCGCCCCACATAGAAATATTGACTACGGAGCTCCATGAAGGCAAAAATGTCTTCGAGGTTAGGATAACAGATGCTTCAAGCCTTGTGACAAGAGAAGTCAAATACGTGCATAATGGTCAGCTAAGAGTAGATGGACTTTTCCGAGACCAGAACAACCTATATAAAGCGTTAATAGATATCCAGCCCCCATCTCGGATAGTCACGGTCACTGCAGGCGACGCAAACGGAAACACGGCTTCGGACTTTAGAGAGTATGAAATCATGGGGCCTCAAGACATTTTCTCACAGATAGCGGATAGGTTATCACAGACTCTCAATTTCTTTTGGAACCTCTTTGGTCTATAATATCATGCATAGACCATAGTAATAAATAAATGCGAATATAGCACGATGAATTTCAGTAACCCTGTGACTTCAATTCATGATGGAAGGTGTGTCTGATTGCCCGAAAAAGTATGGATTGCATTCTTCTTTATTGTAATTGCACTTTGGGCTCTAGTGCTCACGGCGTCGATATACCCGAGGATATACGGGATCGAAATTTTGGTGGATACTGATACTGACCTTACTTACTTTACGTTGCCAATACTAGGCTTCAACCTTGTCTATGTATTCATGCTAATCATGATAATCACAATGTACCTTGGCGCCTTCACAAGCGTCAGGAAGTACCAGCTGGAGATGAAGGATAAGGTATCTGAGAGATTCCGCAACCAGATGGAACTGTGTAGTATAATCATACCTGCAAGAAACGAGGAGAGCGTAATAAAAAGGACTGTGCTAGATTGCCTTAAGCAGACGTATCAAAAAATCGAAGTCATTGTGATATGCCACAATTGCTCTGATAGAACTTACGAGGAAGCCAAGGTCAATGATACAAGGGTCAAGGTTTTTGATCTCCAGACAAAGGAGGCAGGCAAGGGCATCGCTTTAAATTTTGGAGTCGAAAAATCAAGCGGGAATTACATAATGGTACTCGATAGTGACGGATTGCTGACCCGGGATTTCCTTGAAAACGCATTACCTCTCTTTGAAGGAGGTTACTGTGCTGTTCAAGGCCGTTATATTCCAAGCAACAGAGGATTTAATTTTGTAACTAGGATGCTTGCACTAGAGGGGGACCTTTGGTCTACTCCATTTATGACGATACGGACGTGGCTTGGACGCAGGTGTCCCCTTGGAGGCACGGGGTATATTATCAAAAAAGATATCCTGTTGGAGGTAGGTATGTTTGCTAATCATCTTGTGGATGACTATGAATTAACCTTTCGATTGTTAAGGAGGGGCTACAAGATAACATTTGCGCCGCTTTCGATAAATTACGACGAAAAACCCCCAACACTTGATTTCATGCTGAGACAGAGAGCTAGATGGGCTAAAGGATTCATCGACTTGCTCGGAACAAGGATTGCAGATCGGTCAGATATTGTTGGCCACATCTTTTGGCTAAACCCAATTGCCGCAGTAACTGGCTTTATCATGCTTATGATTCCTGCTTTTGCGGCGGTTCACTACCTGATTTACGATTACTACCCTTATACTTATGCATACTTGCCATTAACTATATGGTTTATGATGACAGGCGTACTCTTTGTATTGCAGGCGGCAGTGTTGATAAAAGAATATGGCTGGAGAGGTTTTGCATATGCTGCCCAGGTACCCCTCTACTTGCCATTTTCACAATATTGGTTCGTGAGCTTTATCCGGGCATTTACAATTAAATCTTGGGCAAGCACTAAGACAGCACATGGATTTGTGAAGAAAAAATCCCCGGAAAAGGTTTGGCAGATGCAGCATGATTCTATACCATAGAAATACAATGATGGCACGTAATAATGCGTCAAGATGCAAATAGAGAAAAATGTAGTCGACATTGTTACAATAGCTGGCACAAGGCCAGAAATAATAAAGCTAGCCGATTTGATACAATTGTTAGATGATCGAGGCAAGCATGCCCTCATCTATACAGGACAGCATTATTCTGATAACATGAAGAGCATTTTTTTTGATGAGCTAAAGATCAAACCGGATTATGACCTGCGTTGCGATACTTCGGATGTAGCTACGCTGAAAGAAAATATGCTAAGATTCCTCCGAGAAATTAAGCCCCAACATATCCTAGTATATGGCGACACCAATTCCAGCCTAGCTGGGTCACTTGCTGCCAAGGAAGTTGGCTCGACACTTGTCCACATTGAAGCAGGTCTTCGCTGCTTTGACCTTAGCGTTCCTGAGGAAAGGGCAAGGATACAAATCGATTCTGCGTCGGACTACTTATTTCCTCCTACAGAGCTTGCTAAGACTTTTCTGTCTTATGAGGAGATAGAGAAAAACGTCACAGTGACTGGCAATCTCGTGGTGGACGTATGCAGGCGTCTTGCAAAGGTTGCAGATGAATATGGCAGGCATTATGATCTTCCTGACAAGTATTTGTTGCTTACCATGCACAGGCAAGAAAATGTTGACGACCCTGACAGGCTTGAGATGTTGATAAAGCATCTATCGGGTATAAAGCAAAAGATAGTCTTTCCCATCCATCCTAGAACAAAGAACAACCTTGCCAGGTATGGTCTCACTTTGCCTCCAAATGTCATTGCGACAGAGCCTGCAGGTTACTTGGAATTCCTATATCTCCTGAAGAATTGCAGGCTTGTCATGACCGATTCTGGCGGAGTCCAAGAAGAGGCCATTGTACTCAGGCGGCCCTGTATAACTTTGCGGCACGTCTCGGAACGTTGGGAGACCCTTCTTTTGAAGGCAAATGTGCTTTTTCCGTTATATCGACGCGACTCGTTAAGCGATGTAGTGGAAATGATGCTTGAAGCCAAGATCGAGCGCAACCCCTATGGAGAAAATGTTGCTAGCAAGATGCTTCAGCTGATAAATCGCATCACACAATGATAGGTTCCTATTTATCCTATCCGGGTTCATTGATGGCGAGAGAGAATCCTTAATTCTATTGGATACAATTGGGCATCTCAACGATTAAATAATTTTTCATAACCCTATCTTGCTATGAATCGTAATTCTGTTGGCTTGGCGCCGCTTGTAGTCTCCTTCATGATAATATTGCAGCCCGGCATTTTAGCCCACGGGCAGATTTCCTCAGCTCAGCTCTTTGGGTGCCAGAAATATGGCGGCGCGATGCATTGTGATCTTCTCATGAATAAAATGGACGCTTATGAAGTCACGAGTAATTCGACTCTCATACATCCGCTGACCACTACTAACACGCTGTTTGTGGATGGTAAGCTTGACCGAGCGCTGGAAATGCGAGGTGAATATAGAGAGTCAATTGAGATAATGAATTCGCCCGAACTTAATCCAAATCAATTCTCAATTTCTTTCTGGATCAAGCCTACAAAGATAGAGCCGTATGGTCATATTGTATCACATAGCAATAGACAACAAACTTCTGGGTGGCAGTTTGACGTTTTTAGCAGTAACAGCGGTAATAGTGGCGGCGTCCAATCAAGCTCCCAAATTTCTATTCTTCGTTTCGGAGTTTTCAACACCAATGGCACACTGTTTTCCCCTGCCAACATTCAGGTTCCAACAGACAAGTTTACGCTCATAACCGGAACGTTTAACGGTTCAAAAGTCAGACTCTACGTGGATGGTCTGCTTGCGGGCGAAGCGCAGTTTCTGGGAGAGTTCAACCCAGATCCTGGCCTGCCATTAAGGATTGGATCAGCGTCTTATTGCTCATCATGCAACAGATGGTCCGGAATTATTGACGACGTTCGCATATACAACCGAACACTTGGCGAGGATGAGATCAAGCAGCTCTCTGACATGTCTGATGTTTCAGCGGGATTGACTGGTTACTGGAAGTTTGACGGCGACTTAAGAGATGTCTTACAAAGACATGATGGGACTGACATCACGATGCTCACAAGTATGGTCTTTGCCCCGGACGGCAGACTTTTTTTCACCGAAAAAAACACTGGGGCAATAAGAATAATGACTCCTCAACATAAGATTTTGGATAAGCCGTTTGCGAGTGTGGATAATCTGTATGCTAGTTGGGAGCAAGGAATGTTGGGGCTTGCTCTCGACCCCGACTTTGGTCTCAACCACTATTTATATGTCTACTATACCGCCATAATAGATATCGAAAACGGTAACGGCGGTAAAGTGATAAATCGTGTTCTAAGATTCACAGACAACAACAACACCGGTACTGATATGACTGTCATAATGGATAACATTCCGGCTTCACGTGGGTATCACTCGGGCGGGGCAATGGCCTTTGGTCCTGATGGCAAGTTGTATGTCACTGTTGGCGATGCTACTGAGCATATTTTCGCCCAAGACCCATCCATAGTGATTGGCAAGGTACTGCGCATAAATAAGGATGGCACAATACCACAAGACAATCCCTATCCAAACCTGCCTGTTTACACAATCGGTCACAGAAACATGTATGGCATTGCATTTGACCGGAATGGTACTGGATTGACCACTGAAAATGGCGACTTTCACTATGATGAGATAAATTCTATAATAAAAGGAGGAAACTATGGTTTTCCAACCCTCCAACCGCCCAACCTACCCCCTGAGCGGACTAATAATACATCAATCAAACCTCTTAGAACGTACTGGGAGACAATAGCACCAACGCAGATGATTTACTACGATGGCGATGCAGTGCCTGAGCTTAAGGGGATGTTCCTCTTTGGCAGCTTCACTGGCGATATCTATGCTCTTAGACTGAGCGAAGACAAAAAGAGTATAGTTGAAGAACTGAAAATAGAGCTCAAACATTTTCCATTCGTCCCTACAGTTGGGATTGCACAGTCACCTGATGGCAAAATATATTATGGCGGATACCAGATATATACACTTGATAGCATAGGCAAAATGGAGCAGATGCTCTTTACGATAGAAATAGATTCGCCTTCTGCGATTAACATTGGAGGAATCAATGTTAACGAAGAGCAAAAAAAGATAGAAATAGACGCAAACTTGAGCGACACTGTTGCTCCTGATTCGGCTCTAACCATACGTATACCTAGGGCCCTTCTTGACAATATAACTGCTATAGGAGTAGACGATCCTCAGCGGGGCCCAAGTCCAATTCAGTTTAGCATCAATGAGGTTGGTCCTGACTATATTACTGTAAGTGTCAATATCGGGGCAGAATCTGTCAACCCAGAGGGCCTAAAACTCGCAATATATTAAGCTCAAACACCACGACATAGTGTAAGCAAGATAACTGGCTTACGAGCAATAATTGAAGTCATGCCCATTCAGGCTCTGCAGGCGCATGGAACTATGCGGAAGTATAAGGCAAAAAACTGCCTTATAAGACTGCTGTTGTCGACTGAGCCCCTGGCACAAGGCGGTATAGATCACCCGACAGTGTCAGTATATACAGGTAGCCATCCGGCCCCGTTTCAATATCGGTGATGCCGCCTGTGAATCCCCTGCCAAAGATCACTGCATTTAGCTCATCGTCGTTGTCCGCGACTAAATCTTCCAAGCCAGTAATGCCACTAAGATCAAGGCCCGTCCTATTTTCGTTGATGGTGAAGAAGTACAGGTTACCATTGTTGATGTCACCTACAAACATATTGTAGTCGTATCTCTCACCAAGACTCGAAGAATTGAAGATTTCCATATCCGTCACACCCACTGAGCGGAGCCAGCTGAAAACAGGGTCTGCATAGTGCGATCCTTGGAACTGCACAAGATCCTCTGCGGTGGTACCTTCCTTTCTTTCTAGAGGTCCCATCACCTTTTGCCATCCACTATTAAAGCCGGGTAGAGCAATGTTTATTTCATCGTAGTCGGTTGGGCCATCTTCAACATCCCACAAGATCCCAGTGAGCGGGTCAAAATCAAAGCCAAAGCTGTTTCGTACACCGTAAGCGTAATACCTCGTAAGATTCTCTCCTCCTTGTCCTCCTGACAATGGGTTCCCGACTCCATTTCCATTGTAGTCGACTCTAAGTATGACAGATGTATCGTCAGGTGCGGGGCCGTCCTTCACATTCTCCAGCATCCCGTCCCTGTTAAGGTCCCCTTTCACAGCATAAAGCATCCCGTCAGGTCCAATTCGTAACTTACCGCCATTGTGGTTAGGGCCGGGTTCAGCAGGCAAATCAAGAATAAGCCGCCCTCCAGCCAGGTTGCCTGTCCCGTCCCAGTCGTATCTATAGATCCTATTTTTCGCTTGACTTCCAACAGGCTCAGTATAATATAGAAAGACAGTCTTTGACTGGCTGTCAGTTGTGTTTGCGATAGCCACACCGAGCAGCCCTCGCTCGCTGTTGTTTACAACAGGTACCTGAAATATTGGCTGCGGCTGGAGCACACCATTTGATACAAGACGCACATTGCCGTCGTCTTTTTGTGTTATAACGATGTCATCATTGTCCAAAAATGCCATGCTAGTAGGCGATTGGAGCCCTGATATCACCTTTTCAACCCTTATGTTAGGATCAGATATGCTTGGAGGGCTAGGGTCGGGCAAGACTTGAAATGTGCTATTAGAAGTACCGCTGCTGAGTTGAGCAGTAATGACATTATTGTTATTAATATCGCCGCCAGATAAAGAGGCTCTATCTAGGAACATGTTGTTGTTTTCACCCAGTCCAGAAAAGCTAAAGGCCATCGATGGACATGTGATAAGTACTGCCACCATCAAAAAAAAAATTATTGTCTGCTTTATTTCCATGCACAACTGATTATCGATTTCTGGTTATTATACGTTGTAGAGAAGGATAAGGTACTGAAAAACTTGATTCATTCATGTTGGTTTTATCTAGAAGAATAATAATAATTTAAGTATTGGTTATGGTATACAGTGTGTTATACGCAGGAATTTTTACCAATACTTGGTGTTGACCTTGGTATCCAGTGCTATGAGAGACAAAAACTTTATGACAGTGCATGTAAATCCCATTGACTACCTGTCTTTCATATAGCCGTGGGGCGATAAACGATAAACTAGCAGCAACATGAATACATGCGTCATTGACAAATGCAGAATATTGTATATCATCAAGGACGGATTGCCTATGCATCAAACATAATAACAAACGTAAGATGAGATCTTCTCTAGACCGAAACTCTCATCTTCTGATACATACTTAGGTCTCTACAAGTTAGATACCAGATCAAGGAGAATAGAGTAATCGATCTCCCAGTCAATTGCCGTCAAAGATAATAGATCGGTTCCTTTTCACTATGTTGAATGTTATATGGATCTCAGAGGGACTAGGAGTGAAGGGAGACGTCGCAATATGACGTAAAGTTTTGTTTGCTGCAGTGGTTGAAGCTAGCCAGGAAATTCTGATTGTCTTGGCATGCGATGGAGTATCTGAGCTATCTATCATATGGATTAGTGAGCGAGTATGAAAGGGTGGATGTTGAGCGGAGCTTGTCGTGTGAGTCTATTGAGGGATGATCTGTGACTCCAAGCTCGATATACTTGATATTGGAACCATTAAGGTGTGGCATAAAGGTACTTCAAGAGCATAGCCTTTGCTAAGTTTGATACGTTTCATAGAGGTACAGTAAATTATTCGCAAGGTTCCAACTGAGGTATTGGAACCGGTAAAAGCAGCACCCATGCTTGCGATATTTGATGAACAGATTATTACTGAGCCTCTTGTTATTCATATCGCTTCAAATGCGACAGAATGAAAGGCAAATGCCACCTTCTAGTTTAACGCGTAGATATCAGCTGACACAAAACCCTAGAATGTCAGAGTCAGTTTTCGAGTGATAGAATTGAAAGGGACGAGGGAAGATCGTACTGGACAAATTGTAAGAGGGTGGCGGCTAATATAGCGTTACTCTTACCACCTCGGCCGATGACTCCTGCACTCAATCCTCGCCTGACAATCTAGAAGGCTAGTACAGGAACCCGAAGAAGTGGAAGAGGAATAAACGGCCGATGGAAAGAGAAAGTAAATCAAATGCATGTTACTAATGCTCGAAACGACGAAGAATTAGCTGTAAATAGCAGGGAGGGATTAAGAACCTATAATGTTTGCATCCTCATCTTTCAAATGCAAGTGTGTGGTCTCAACTATGAAAATACTGCATATACCCTTATCTGTTTTAGCACGTTGGATCCATGGATACAATTGTGTCAGTATATAATTCCTTGCACCACAGGCGAAAAATTTTTTGAGGGGCAGCACACAGATATCAGAAGGCCTACAACTCTCGTTAGGTTATACCCCAAGAATTTGCTTGAGAAGCGCACGATAGTCAACTTTTTCTTTTTTGCTTCCAGGTGACGGCAGCTCAAAGATGAGAGGAATGGGCCTCTTTGCTCTTATGCTTGTAAGCTGATATCGAATATCCTTACCTATATCATCACTCAAAAGCACTAGCCCGATCCCGCTATTTTCGCCCATCTTATTAATTTCAGTGAGTGCTTCTGCAGATGTCTCAACCTTGACTCCCTTGACACCTGCTAGCTGAAAACTGGTGACAAAAACCCGGCTGCCTATGGCAACTATCTGCATCGTAATTCGCCTGTAATTTCAGTCCCTTTTTATTCTTTTTGACCGACAGCTTGGAAAATGACTTTTATACCCAAACTTATTAGCTCAAGTAAATTGGCTGCTACAAAATCCGCAATTCTATTGCTTATGATCGCTTCACTTAGTTGCGGCATTTTGGCTATTTTTCTATCATTCTTGGCAGGAATATCAATCATCATTGCCCTGCCGGGCCTAGTGGTGGCAGCTTTTTTTGCCTACATATATACTATGTATGACCGGATTAAAGGACGAGGAGAAAAAGAAGAAGAGCACAGGCGCAGGAGAAAGAGGCGCAACGGTTAGGTCAGAATCATAATGTATATCACTAGCACGGCCAAGCATGCAAACAAGAGCATTGTCGCCTTCCATATCCCGAAACTAGCCTTGTCATTAATGTCCCACATGCCTCCCCCAACGTTATTTGGCCTATACCGCCGCCTAATTTCCTCGTAGCTGTAAACAGTCCCAAAGTCTGCCGAGGGCGTCCATCTTGCCTTAGTCCCACGCTTTTGATGGTTATTGCTGTCATAGTCCTTTCTTGCTTGCTCATCTGAAAGCACTTCGTAGGCCTCGATTATCTTCATGAACTTCTGTTTTGATTCTTCAGAATTCTTATTCTTGTCCGGGTGATGTTTGAGTGCCAAATTGCGAAAGGATTTCCTTATGTCTGCCTGACTGGCATCAGGGGAGACTCCTAGTATGTTATAATAGTTTGGCACCAAGTACTAATCTTTGAAGAAATAAAATAAATATTTTTGCTAGTGTCCGCTACGCTCTACCCGCTTTTTCAGTGCGTCGTTCATCTCTTGAAAGCCTTGCTTGACATCTATATCGACTCCTTTTCCAAATAGCCTGGTGAGCAATCCGTCAAATACTTCGCGCTGGGTAAAGCGTACGCGCTCAGGCTGGAGCTCCTCGATTGTGAAGATGTGCTCAGCGTTTAGAAATCCTGGAAGGGAACTTTTGCCCGACCACCGAAGCTCACGGCCTTCTTCTACCTTGGTAATCCTGGGCGAGTATTTTCTGCTTTTACCGCTGGGCGTTTCGATATAAATGTCAATTTTGCTGCCTTTTGTTGGAAGGCCAATTATCTTGTTAATGAAGGGATTCCATTGATCATAATTAGCAAAATCAGTGAGGATTTTCCATACACTTTCCGGATAGCTATTAATTTCGATCTCGGTTCGAACCTCTTTCACGTTGTCGGTACTTTAAAATACATTTTATAATTAGTTTCGCCTTTGAAATTCAATCCTGATCCTGTCGCCTTGTTTTAACACAATATCACGGAGATCTCCCTCAGCCTGAGGGATATCATTGACAAATACCTTTGTGTCATATCGCAACAGATCGTTTCCTAGCCAGTAATACAGAAAATGTCCGAGTGTAAAATCGTAGGGTCTGGTATATGATACCTGAATTACATTTTCTTCAACAGTATGTACAGGGCGTATACACCCGTCTTTGATACCCACTCCTTTTGGAACGAGAGCAGGAATCCCATCCTCTATTACACTAACTGGTACTGCTAGCTGAAAAGGCTGAGATTCCGGATCGTTTATGCACTGGTTAACCGGATCTTGAGATCGAAAATAGTTTGTAAATGCAGAAGTAGCAAGAACGGCCCCACCTACCAGGCCTGCAAGTATTACCATTGAAGGAACCAGATTTTTTCTCTGTGAGCCATCAGATGCCGTTGGCATAATTGACGAACCAATGATTAGTAAGTTATTATATCATGCTGCTTTCTATTGTAGCCCCTGATATGTTGGCACAGTACCTATTGCCTCCAGCCCCACTAACATCTTTGCCGGAGTATGGGACGTAGTCAGCCATATCAACACGCCTGGCACTGCAGCACAAACTAGGATAGTGAGAATAATTAGCCAAACGGCGGTCATCTTTTCAACCATTGATCCATTTCATTTTTATCTGCCTATATAAGTTTTAAAATCGGATATGAGTCATCCAGTAAATCTGTAATTTTCAACCATTTTCAATCGCTTTTGTTTTTCAGAGCCCGGAGAAGGATGATGATCCTGAAGAAGAAAAATTAGCCACCCGATCCTATCATTACTACTTACAGTTTCAAAACCGACCGCTGGGTCCTTGGTAGAGGCATTTATAGAAAGCTGCATGTTTTATAGCTAAGGGACGACCATCAGGATAGTAATATTTGTCTACCCGATTCTTCTCTAGCTACCACTATGATTACTTTTAGTTCTCTCTTAATTACCTAGCGCGCAACTCGGATTAACTGATGAAGTAAATGTATTCTGCCATGGATATATCCAGTACATTCTTACGTATACATCAGCCTAGAGGTGCTGGTACTCATATGACGAACGGCCTACATAAGTTCAATGTCAAGACACTAAAAGACTCTGTAAAATTTTATCTACCTAGGGTTGAAGGCTATTTAGAAATAGTACGAGGCATGGCCTCCAGATATGGCGGTATGTCATTGATCGAGTTCGATGGTTACTTTGAAGGCAAATTCGAACCAGTCAAATATACAAAGGTAGAGATTCATACTAATGATATTGATGAGC
>JBKPNF010000203.1:0-13359 GCA_046732455.1 Thermoproteota archaeon
GACGTACATTTGACACGCAGAGACTTGGTTAGCTACCTCACCACATTTTTATGTGCATAACTAAGACCCTGTCAATAAGTAATCCTATTCAGTGATGTGTGGGACGATTCACCTTGCTTTTATCTATCTTTTCTGTAAAGGGGGCTGGATCTGGGACAGACATACAAACTCATTGTCCCAATCCAAAAATTAGAACTTATCACATATGTTCAGATCTAAAGAGAATACATTATGCCACAAATTTTGAAGTTAATTTTTCGAACTCCCTTTACTCCTGCCCCGTTTCTTTTGCTAGTCTTTCTTACTGTTGACTCTGAAAAAACATTATAGATCAATAATATATATTATTGTTTAGTATCCTTTAAAGGCATTAGAGCTCAGCTCGTAAAGCTGGGATGGCGGCAAGGAGCATATGGAAAGGAAGCATATCCTTCGGGCTGGTCAACATACCGATCAAGCTTTACTCAGCTGCGGAAGACAAGACATTTTCTTTCAATCAACTATGCCAAAATGGTCACAGAATACAATACAAGCGCTGGTGTCCTGTTGAAGACACGGAAGTGCCATATCAAGAGATTCAAAAGGGATATGAGATCGCCAAGGATAACTATGCCTTGATCGAGAAGCAAGAGATTGAAAATATCAAACTCAAGACAACCAAGACAATAGATATAAAAGAATTTGTAGATACAAGCGAACTTGACCCTATCTTTGTACAAAAAAGCTATTATGTTGCGCCAGATAACAAGACACCTGACAAAGCTTACTTGCTACTGGTTAGCATTTTAAAGAATACCAATAAAGTAGCAATAGGCAAAGTAGTCCTGCGGGAAAGAGAGCAGCTGGTGGCTCTTAGAGCATTTCAAAGAGGCATTATCATGCATCTCTTGCATTATCTCGACGAAATAAGGCCAATGGACGAAATAAAAGAAATATCAGCGAGTGCAATCAACAAAGTCAAACTGGAAGAACAAGAGCTTGCTCTTGGCAAGATGTTGGTTGAACAGCTAGGATCCGAGCGATTTGACATAAGCAGTTATTCTGATGCCTACACAAAGGAATTAGAGAAATTAATCAAAGCAAAGAGCCAGGGCAAGATTCATGTTGTAGAAGAAGAAGGGCCAGAGGAACAAACAAAGGATTTGCTTGCGGCACTGAAAGCAAGTGTAACGAAGTCTCCTGGTGCAAGAGCAAGACAAAAATAGTATGCAAATAACCGTGGTGCCCAACCAGACCTGCGCGCACGAGTACTGCACTCAAGGAACTGTCTGGGAGGCAATCCACGTTTAGAGAACAACAATTACAGAGGAATGTCCTTGACAGCAAAGAAGGAAGGCTACGTCGATGACCGATGCATTCCCCTTTTTTCTCGTAGTTCATAGGCCATATCAAATTTGTCTGACTAACAGCCCAAAGAATCTATAAATTATAATGTCTTGAGCTCATGCTAGTTTACTGCTTAGATTTGACGCTCTTCATTTCATGCTTTTTCCTACTCTTCAACGTAGCATTGCTCCTATATACTCTGTAGACGAAATCTTCCTGACCCTGTCACTTCTCCTTCGGTTTACGCATATTTGTCAACTTGTAGGTATGTCTGCAGGCGCGGGCAGGGTGCATCTGGCCTCCTTTTCGAGCATCAGAAGCAGGAGCAGAGCATATTATGATATTCTAATATCAAATCGATAGGGGCAATTATTTCACAAAAACTACAGGCCAGATAGCTTGCATCATGAAACCCCCCACTAAGGCAACATTTCCTGTTTACTTGAGCCTGTAAATTTAGCTGAATCGTTTGCATATTCTAACCAAAAGCTCTACATCTTTCACGGTTGGGATTAATTTGGGTACCAAAGAGCAGTTTCACAGGTCGTTTCACCAATTATGTCGCTTAATGAATACAACTCCAAGAGGAATTTCAAAAAAACTCCCGAGCCGGGGGGAGCCATAATTGACACATCTAAACAAAGCAACAAAGGAGTACTCAGATTTGTAGTACAGAAACACAACGCATCAAGACTCCATTATGATTTTCGTCTTGAGACAATGGACGGAGTACTTTTGTCATGGGCGGTGCCAAAGGGGCCTTCCTTGAATCGTAGGCAAAAGAGGCTTGCAGTTGAGACTGAGGACCATCCACTGGACTATATTGACTTTGAAGGAGTGATCCCCGAAGGCAACTATGGAGCCGGGACAGTTATTGTATGGGACATCGGCACCTATGCAACTGAACGAGATATTCGACAGCAGTTCCGTGACGGCAAGATTTCTTTTATATTAAGTGGCAATAAGCTTAAGGGTTCATTTTCCCTAATCAAGATCAGGCAGAGGCACAAGCAGTGGCTCTTGATTAAATCGGATGAGGATAATAATGATGATTCAAATGCAAAATCTAAAGAACAAGAAGAAGATTTGACAATAACTGCCCCGCAATCTGTGCTTACAGGAAGAACAAATGACGAGTTGGGTGATAAAAAAGGGTCGCGGCAAAAAAAAAGACCGGGACTAGAAGATGGGAGACAGCCACTCCCGCAATATCCTCTTGGTAACGAAGTTATTCTGAAGGAAAATTATGAATTTCCTCTCTCAGTTAGACCAATGCTCGCAGCACATGCTGATGCGCCATTTGATAATAAGGAATGGGTCTTTGAGGTAAAATTGGATGGCGTCCGAGCGGTTCTCCTGCAGAATAAAGCTAAAGGAATAACTAACATACAGTCAAGGAACGGCAAAAATATTACCCATCGCTATCCTGAAATAGCAAAGGAAATAGGTTCTGTCTTGAAAAACAATGAATCGGTTGTATTGGATGGAGAGATAGTGGTTCTTAACAAGGAAGGTATCCCCGACTTTCAAATGCATCAAAAAAGAATGAATGTTGAGTCGCAAAGAGATATAGAATTTCTGTCCAATAGCATACCCGCTACTTACTTTGTATTTGACATACTTTACTTGGATGGCAAAAATGTAGAAGAATTGTCCCTTCTAGATAGGCGCAAAATATTAAATTCACTTATTGCAGGGGGTTCAAAAAAAATACGTATTTCAGAATATATTGAAGAAAAAGGCAAGGCATTATTCAAAAGTGTTTTTGAAAGGCAGCTTGAGGGAATAGTTGCAAAACATAAGGATAGCAAGTATCATCAGGGCATCCGATCTTCTGCATGGCTAAAAATCAAAGGGATTCTTACACAGGATTGTGTTGTCATAGGATATACTAGAGGTGAAGGCAATAGACAAGAGTACTTTGGTTCACTGATTTTAGCTGCATATGACCGTAAAGGCAAACTACGTTTTGTCGGGCATTCTGGCAGCGGGTTTGGGTTTGACCAGCTGAAAGAAACCCTGAGCGTTATGCAAAGAATCAGAACAGACAATAATTTTTGTCCTGTAAACTCTGTGCCATATACGAATAGCAAGCCTACGTGGCTCCGACCTGAGCTTGTCGCAGAGGTAAAATTCAGCGGGTGGACACAGGATATGATAATGCGCGCACCTATATTTCTAAGGTTCAGATATGACAAGCAGCCTACTGAATGTTTTATCGAACAGGCCCGGCAGGAAATAGATAATCATGATGATGTAGTTGTTATTAATGGGATAAGCAAGAATAAAAAAGAAGAAGAAAAAGAATACAATGGCCTGTCGCCGCCACCCCGGCGGCCACCTCCAGAGCAAAATTTTTCAAATCCCGACAAAATCTATTGGCCCAGTACTGGAATGCTAAAAAGGGTACTGACTAAAGGAGATTTAATTGAATATTACGATAAGGTTAGCAGACACATTCTTCCACATTTGCGAAACAGGCCTCTTTCGCTCAAGCGCTATCCAGATGGAATTACAGGCAAATCTTTTTACCATAAGAATTGGATCCAAGAAAAGCCTGATTACGTAAAGAGCATTCAAGTATATTCAGAGTCAAAAGGAGATATTATCAACTATTTGATATGTAATAACAAAGAAACGTTGCTTTGGCTTGCTAACCTTGGTTGTATTGAAATGCATTCATGGTACAGCAGAGTGCATGACTTTAGCGCATGCAACAGCACGGCCAATTGTTCTAACCCTGCGCCACTAGATGAGGAAAAGTGCGGTCTAGACACTCCTGATTTCGTCGTTTTTGATCTTGACCCGTACATATACTCGGGAAAAGAAAAGCAAGGAGAGGAGCCAGAATATAATGTAAGAGGCTTCAAAGCTGCAGCGGACGTGGCGCTTGATTTAAAGGACTTACTTGATGAGCTCCATATCGAGTCATATGTCAAGACATCAGGAAAAACAGGATTGCATGTATTTATTCCAGTTGCACCTATCTACGGGTACAATCAGACAAGAAGCTTTGCAGAAATAATTGGCAGGATGCTTAATCGGAGAAAGCCGGGCAAAATTACTATGGAATGGAATAGCTCAAATAGAAAAGGCAAGGTATTTTTTGACTATAATCAAAATGCAAAGGGTAAAACTCTTGCCTCGATTTTTTCGGTAAGGCCTACACTATCAGCTAGTGTATCAATGCCCGTAGAGTGGAAAGAATTATCGGACATTCAACCTGCGGACTTTACGCTTGTTAATATCCCGGAGATTTTATCATCATTACCAACCGGTGGCAACGCATGGAGTGGTATCTACGAAAAGAAGCAGGATTTGCTTGAAATGATAGAGCGGGCTTCCTAAACATGATGTTAGGTGCCCTAAAGCAGATTCCTAGAATATAAAAACGACGATTACTAAATATGCATAATCTTTCTAAGAGATATTGCTGTTTGTGAAACCGGCTAAAATCCCGATAAGATAAAAAAAGGAGAACGGAGATTATTAGCAGTGGCGTCGTCGTTATCTAAAAGTTTCAAGGGTAAGTTAATCTGCTATTGTAGTTGCTCGCTCCTGGTTGGTAGTAACAAGTGGTCTCAAAATTATAGCAAGCGAGGTTGCCTGTTTTGCAAGTCTTGTTGATAATGCCGGCGAAAATTTCTTGGGATTTTTTAATCTAAAGGAAGGGACGATTCATGGACGTCATGAAGCGTCCCATGTTTTCAATTGTTCCCAGCAAGCGGGACAAAAGTTCTTATCCTTTACATCTTGTTGTTCGACCGAGATATTGTCTGTGTTATAGACTTCCTTGCATGAAAGACATAGATTCTTGACCAATTCTACTGTGCCTCTCCCATCATTCTCAAAGAGAGCGACTGTGTATAATGGCCTAGTTGTCAAAATTCTTCTAGTCTATTGACAACTTGTGATATACATTGTAGACAGAGAGATATGTGGTTCAAATTGATTATGGTCAATTTGTTACTGTAACATAGTGTATCAATGCACCATACTGCATTTCTAGTAGCGGTGAATGTTTAGTTTAATCAAATGAAAAACCCTTTTCTGCGCCGCAAGACAAAAAGAAATTGAAGTATGTAAGCTCGACGCTGATAGCAATACTTGTCATAGGATTTACAATCCGCAAAATTCAGCGTTTTGTGATGCTGAGTTTTTAACTTTTCTTAAAGTTAACAAAAACGAAATATTAGACAAATAATGTGTTATGCACAAAGATATCATAGCATACTTTTTCAAACACAAGATGCCAGTCCGATTTTAAATCTACAAATTGGCGCCTTAAGGCGCCACGCTCTGGAGTCTTTAACATTAATTGCAAAATATAGCGGCCTTTCTGATAGATGGGCCGACATAAGCAAACGTTATTCGCTCAAATGGAGTGGTGGAGATAATGGCTCAATACAATCATTACAACGATTCTTTGATGAATCCAAGACACTGGATAAAATGATTCAATGGGTCCGTGAGGTGATTTCTGTATTACCTGTGCATATTGCATCGATTATCAAATTCAACTGTTTAACAAGATTAAGACCTTTTGAAGCTCAAGAATCAATCAGACTATTATTATCAACTGATAGGAAGAATCATTCTGGCGCCCGGAAACCACAATACTACAATGAATCTAAGCAGTGTCTTGAGCATTTCAGATTCCCGGAGATTTTCATTAGACATACCAAATGCGCCTATATCTCATTTATCACGAAGGAACAACTTTCAGCGATTGGCATTTTGGACAATAAAACCCTACCCAACTTATGAGAGATTGAGTTATCATGTAAGACGTGCTACTGGTTTATCCATGCGAATGTCTTACTGTAGAAAGATATTTGCTTCATATCTCAGGTCAGAAGGAATACAACCTGAGTTTGTGGACCTGCTGCAGGGTAGAGTATCTCAATCCATATTAACTAGACATTATTTGACGCCCGATAGTTCACTGAGGCATGATGTATTAGCAGCGGTGGATAAACTGAGAGAGAAATTAATGATTGATTGATTAATCCGGTCCCCGGGAATAAAAGTGAGGATAAAGGAGGATTAGCCTATCTTGAATTATTCCCCGATTGCTCCTTTGATTGTTAAGCTTTTTGCAGCTCCCTTTTTCAATTAACAGAAAAGGAAGGGATAATGTTATATCGAAGCAGCCAACACCTTAAGAATTCCTTATAAAGAATACATTTTATACTTCTTGCACCTACTTATGATAACCAAGACTCCACGATTAACTATCTTAATGGTTGCAATGATGACTGTATTGGGTACAGGCGCCCCAATTGCTGCCCTTGCTACCGCTTATGGCGGTAATAATGATGGTAACTTGATAGATACAGACAGGATAATAGAAAAGACACGCACTGATGTTGATAGAATTACTCAAGGCTTGTTAGATAAGACACATGACTTGGTAGATGATGTGATAACTGGGCTTCCAATTACAACACCATCACCACCGACATCATCATCATCATCTTCTTCCCCACCGCCTCAATGTTTTGCACGAAATCCCACGATTGTCGGTACCCCTGGTGATGACACCATAGAGGGTACAGATGGTCCAGATGTCATAGTAGGACTCGGAGGAGATGATGCAATATACGGATACGGTGGAGACGACCTTATCTGTGGTAATGATGGTAATGATGCGATACTTGGCTATGCGGGTGATGAGTATATCTCTGGCGGCGCAGGCGATGACTGGCTCGATGGCGACAATGATGCTTTCATCACCACCGGCGGTAGTGACTTTCTATTTGGCGGAGATGGTGATGACCAGCTATTTGGCCGTGGTGGTGATGACATCCTCGACAGCCTTGACCGAGTAGTAAATAATGACAAATTAGATGCCGGTGAGGGTGATGACGGATGCCGTGTTGACCCTGACCCTAACGTTGGCTGTGACTACTTCTACCCAAATTAACTGTGAGACTTGTGAGAGAGTCAAAAATAATCACACCTCTCTCTTTTTTAGTTTTTTAGTGGTCTCTTTAATTGGGCTCCTCAGTTAACCTATCATACAAGTTCTCTAGCGTGGTTGCAAAGTTTCTGGTACTCTTATCTGTGTCCTTCTGCGCCCCTGATATCAAAGGTGAGCATGAAAGGAGTACTCAAATAACCAATTGAAAAAATTGTGGGTCACAACTTAGCCCTTAAAATATGTCCTGCCTTTGGTTTCACCTATAAGACTCAATATCTTGTCTGTCAACTTTATAATAGCAATGGGCTTTTGAACAAAGCCATCAATACCAGCGGTTGAAGGCGATGTATCAGAAGCCGCGTTATCTATTATGTCCGAACCGGTCAAAAGGAGAACCTTCACATTCGGATTAATCTCTTTCACTTTTTTTGCTAATTGAATACCAGATAATTCAGGCATCCTGCTATCAGAAAGCACCAAAGAGTAGCTCCCTGGATTGGATTTGATTTCTTGAAGTGCATCTTTGGCATTAGTAAATGCATCTACCAGGAATCCATAGTGTAGAAGACTAAGTGCCAGAGCTCTAACGGTGTCAGGGTCATCGTCTACAACAAGTAATCTATCTGGCGGTTTGTTATTATCTTTATCCGTACTTGTTGCTGCTGCTGCTGCTGATGTCACATGTTATCATCTCTGAGGGACTCGCATTCTGCACACATTATCACCCTTTGCAGTCTCATCTAAAACGTCGCTGTTGGTTATGACATGCTGCAGTCGATTTTGTCTGTCACTACAGAAGCTTGCGACGTAATTCAGCCTTTTTTCGCTATAGGGAATTAACCCCATGACAATCAATATACTTTCATAGAGAAACTAGAAATAGTGTCCTCAAATCTACTCAAGATTCTACATAATCCGTTCTGACTAACAATACTAGTGACCTATTCTTTCAATCGTTCTTGATATATCATATCCTGATATTAATAATGACAATAATTCTAGTCTCATGAACGAGAAAACATACAGAAGCTAACCATTAAGATGTAATTTGTTTTCTTATTCTTTTATCATCTTCTCTTTTTTTCTTCTCACTCGCTACAAATTCAGCGGCTCGCTCATCATCCCACTCTAACAATGACTCGGCATCGGAATAGTTTGAGTCAAAGCGTAACTCGCATCATCTTCTTGTCCCTTCTTCTATGTCTTCATTTAACACTGTAACTATTTAGCCCTACTTCTAATTGCTTATGATTTCTTTACCACGCTTGTTATTACTTTTCCTTCTTTTTATTTTTCCAATTGATGGATTGTTATATTATTCTCCTGCTATGTCGTTGACGGCTAAATCTAGCGTCTGCTGCTGCCTGTGCAGCTCTTCTTCTAGCATAAAATACAGATTTGCTAATGTGGTTGTAAAGGTCCTGATGGCTTCTATCTGCTCGTATCGGCGCCTGAGTTCATAATCGGACTCCGGAAATAACTGATTAAAAAATACCGCCCATAATTCCTGCCATAAAACGAATACCGGTCTTTCATTTTTACATCTGAATTTTTCTATCTATGCTTTTTGCGTGACGGATGACCAGCATAAAGTCAGACTACCGTCCTTCACAAAAGAAGCGCTCGGAACCGCGACCAATTTTTTTGATTGAATCCAACAGTTGTGGGTTGAATTGCATGAGTAAGCAAAGCCACAAACCCAGAGACATCAGAATTGTCATCTGTAGAAATTTTTTATAGAATAATTCGTCGGTAGCCTTATCTTGTTTTAGGACCGGTCTATTGTCCTAAGTATTATGAGCGCCCTGTTACCCTTATTTGGTTCACCACCGATGACTACAGCGCTGACAATAGCCGTTGCTGTCATCCTTTTGGCTGCCAATTTCACGATAATTAACGCACAACAACCAGGACAACAATTGACCAGCCAACCTGGAGTAATTGGGAATAGAGCAGCAGCTGCAACGGCAAGAACAACATTTCAAAGCACAAATGACAGCTTCAGAGTACAGGTGCCCGGTGGCTGGGTAATTCAGGATGTGAATAATACAGGTACTGCGTTGTCCAAAGAGGGAACACTAGGCTATGGAATGCTAGCGCAACTATGTCCAATGGAAGAATCACAACAACAGGGAGCAGCATTTTCAACTAATGCTAGTGGCGGCAGTCCAAATAGCAGTAATAACACTGGCAGCAATAGCTGTCAAGGAGCGCAGCATGTAATCTACATTATCCGATATCCAGATTTGGTGACCAGAATCCAACCCGGTAATAATGTTACTACATACTATCTGCAGAAGCTGCAGGAAGTTGGATATAGAGTCATCCAGACAGTAGACAGTGTAGATAGGAAAATCAACCTAACTAATCCACAAACAAACCAAACAGTAAAAACAATTCCAGCCAAATTTGTAGAGATGACATATACTACTGCAATTGCTCCTAATGAAACAAAAACTGGTTATTACATTTTAACTGCGACAAATGGGACAATGCCCAACGCAACGACGACAAAGGGATATGCTCTATTTTATGAAGGTAATTCTATTAATAGCACCACTTCTCAAATGCCAGAAATAACACCTACAGTATCTGGTACTTTAGCGCCGACGTCACTACCGCCAACAGTTGGACAGATATTCGGTTCCTTTGAATTGTTAGCAGCACCAGGAGTAGGACCAACTGCGCCTACATCTGGCCAATCTTTTCCGATAACTAATACAACAGGTACTAGTGCAACAGCGATTACGGGAACTGTCGGAACCACTGAAGAAGTAACAGACAGCGTAGATGATGATAACAATGGCGGCGGCAGCGATGAAGGTGGAGGAGATACTGAGTGCGATTCGTCGTATCCAGACACATGCATACCGTCTCCACCACCAGACTTAAACTGTGATGATGTTGATGCTACTAACTTTAGGGTATTATCACCAGACCCACATGGTTTTGATGGAAATGATAACGATGGAATAGGCTGTGAGACTGGAAGCAGTGGGTCAGACGACTCCGGGGTCGATGAGAATGATGAAGATGATGATAGTGAGGATTCTGGAGATGGCGATAGTGGCGGCAGCGATGAAGGTGGAGGAGATAATGGTGATGGAGGAGATAATGGCGGCAGCGATGAAGGTGGCGGCAGCGATGAAGGTGGAGGAGGAGATAATGGCGGCAGCGATGAAGGTGGAGGAGATAATGGTGATGGAGGAGATAATGGTGATGGAGGAGATAATGGCGGCAGCGATGAAGGTGGCGGCAGCGATGAAGGTGGCGGCAGCGATGAAGGTGGAGGAGATAATGGTGATGGAGGAGATAATGGTGATGGAGGAGATAATGGCGGCAGCGATGAAGGTGGAGGAGGAGACAATGGCGGCAGCGATGAAGGTGGAGATGATGATGGTGCCTAACTATGAAAGAGGGCACAACAAGAAAAGTTCTTTTGACTCTCCGAATACTATACAAACACTAGCACAATGAAAGAGTGTGTTGTTCGCACTAGACTCATTAAGAAAGGACATTGACTGACGACAAAGAAGAGATAAGAAAAAATTCTAAGAGTCAGCTCATTACGCTAACCCCTTACCCCTACCAGTTCCTTTGAATACAGCCTACCGTCGGGAAAGAGATTTCCTGATTTTGCTGTTGCTGCAACTGTTGCTACCTCCTCCGCTACAATACTAATTGTGGAGCAGCTGGTGAGGGTGGTTGTTGCTGTTGTTCTTCTTCTCTTTCTTCCTCAGGTGCTGCTGTCCCATTGGTGTCAGCAACAGTAGCATTTGTCATTGTAGTTGTTGTCATGTTCATTTCAGGAGCTTCTTCCGTAGTAATAGTGGACGGTAATGACATGATTTTAATATTCATGTCACACTCTGCAAGAGTACTGTTATTAGCACTGCATACTGCGTCAATATCTGTGTGAAGCTCTACCAGGGGGTTTGTTGGTTGCGATACAGCCCTAATCCCTGCCAATGCAGCCCGTACCTGCGCTGGGATAACCTCAAGCAATCTTGTGAGATTATTGAAAGTAGTCGATTCATTTACAAAGCTATTTGTTATCGTTGCAGTGGAGATTATTGTTGCGTTATTCATAACTATAGTGTGTATGACGTCATTAATCCTATCTCTTATTGCTTTACTTATCCTCCTCTCTGATTCGTTCTCATTGACCTCTTTGGGAGCAATATAAGTTGAATTGATTGCATCGACAACTGTTATCCTTGGAACGGTTTCATTCATATTGCTAGAAGGTGTAGCATTATTATCATTAGTACCCGTTGTGGTGCTGACGGTGACAATATTATTATTATTGTGGTCTGTAATATTGTTACTACTTGTTGTATCTGATGCAGAACGACCGCTGTCATTATCAATACTGCCAAATATGATTTGTTGACCGAAAGCATTTGGTGTTGCTAAAGTCAGAAAGTTGGCGGTTATGGTAGGAACAAGCAATATAACCGATAATATTGCACTCATGATGATGATAATTTGGTTGTTCACTTCAATAAATGATTCCATGTAATCTATTTTAAGCAATAGGAAATGAACCAATAAACAAACATATGAGATTTGGCTTCACTTTTTTAACAGACCCATTTTTAAATGAATCTCTATATCACACTTTTTTAGATACTGAAAATTGGTATTTGGAAAAGGCTAATCATCGAAGTTGACAGGTTTTCTATCCGGCATAAAGGACGGCTCTGCATTTCAGCTGCAACTAAAAGATAGAGTTGGTGCTGGCAAAGTACTGGCAATGGTGCTCAAGACAGGAGTTGCCAAGAGGAATAAGAAAGAGAGGAATGACCTTTTAGTTTTAGGCATCTCTCGTGGGGGTGTTATTGTAGCTGATATTGTTGCAGTGAAGCTAAATGCAGATTACTTTGACATTGTAATTCCAAGGAAATTAAAGGCACCGGATAATAAAGAAAATGCTATTGGTGTCATATCTCAGGATGGTTCTATTGTCTATTTAGATGAATTCATGGTAAGCTCGCTTAAAGTATCAGATGAGTATATTGAAAAAGAGAAAGCAGAGCAGTTAGAAGAAACAAAGCGCAGAACTGCTCTGCATAGAACAAGACCTTCATCACTACTATCGACAGATAATAGTGAAGAAAAAAGAGAAGAAGAAGAAGAAGAAGGGATAGTGGCAGTATCATCGCTCTAATTAAGCAGCGGTAGCAATGAGGATAGAAGAGTACCGACCGCAGATAATCCAGCAAAAATTAAGGTTAAAATCACAACAAGTCTCTTTCTGGTTAATTTCCTCATGGTAAATTTACTTCCTAATGAAGAGAAATACTGATGGACAATGTAATGAATTGCCAGACACTGAAAGGTGAGGGGGATGGGGTGCGCTCATCGGTATAGTACCGCAGTATACTTTATTGCAACGAAATTTACTTATGGTTTGATTGGTAATATACTAAACTACCACTACCTTTCTTGAGGTGAGCGTGGAGGATAACGTAATGCTCCTGTTTGGAAAATAATTTTCCATTCACCATTTGGCATCTTTGTATAGATTTTGCAAACACGTCCTTTCCAAGGAAAATCGTCTCCAGTTACCTTATGCCTCCAATGTGTATCAATATCAACTACAGCAAAGGCCCCGTCACCTTCCTTACTGACTTCAATTTTAATCGTTTCCCGGTTATTGCGAATCAAATCATAGCTATCAAAGAGATTTTGCCAGTTCTGGCGCCAACGTTCTCGGTCGAAATGCCCGAACTCAAAAACCCAATCGACGGGGTCGTGCGCATCAGCATGTGGTGGCCAAGGCCAAACCATATCTGGATGAATGATTGATAGAAACAAATCCACATTCTTTGTATTCCATCCTTTAGTCTCATAGTCCACTAATTCTTGAATCTGTGCTTTTAATTCGTCTTCGATGTCCGGGTCAGCCCTGTTTTAGTAGATATGTTGGGAATAATAAGCCAACTATTGTATCCTATCCATACCTCCATAACCTATAGAATTTGAGTGAGTCACGTCCACATACACATTGATATTTCCTATCGTTCTCTTTATGATGAAAATGTTATTTCCCTGCAGCTCTAGTTAATCTCACTATAGAGAGATTGAAGATACTGCAAGGGGGATAC
>JBKPNF010000204.1:0-4307 GCA_046732455.1 Thermoproteota archaeon
GAGCGCGAAAGACTCAAGGCTATTTACGGTAAGGCGGTAGTCGATGGAATTGAAGTAGATATCGCAAACTGGCTAGTCGAGCCGCCTGGATTGTTCATGGGCCGCGGGCAGCATCCAATGAGAGGTCGGTGGAAGCCACGGGTGAGGCCGCAGGATGTTACGCTAAACTTAGGTGAAAACGCTCCAGTGCCAGAGGGTAACTGGAAGGCGATCATCCATGATCATTCTTCGACATGGCTCGCCACTTGGATGGAGAGCCTGACGGGTAAGCGCAAGTATGTATGGCTGCACGACTCGGCAGCGCTGCGCCAAGAAAACGATAAAGCCAAGTATGATAAGGCAAAAACGCTGGCTGAGCGCGAGGGCAAAGTGCACAGGGAAGTGATGCGTAGGATGATGAAAGGAGACGGTAAGGTTGCTACTGTTGCATACCTGATACTAAAGCTTGCTATGAGAGTCGGTGATGAAAAGGATCCTGATGAGGCTGACACTGTTGGTGCAAGTACGCTTAGAGTCGAGCATATTGGGTTTCCCCAGGTAAACAGTACGCAGGTCATAGAATTCAATTTTTTGGGAAAGGACAGTGTCCCGTGGCAAAAGAGGTTGGAAGTGGACTCGGAGGACACAAGGGCACTTTACTACAACCTGAAAAAATATATCCAAGGCAAAAAACCGAGCGACCCGATATTTGACGGTATAAATTCGCGCAAGGTAAATGCCTTTTTGCAGCAGATAATGCCTGGGCTTACTGCCAAGGTATTCAGAACTTGTATTGCGACAAGAGTGGTGCAGCTCCAGCTGTCAAAGGCAAAGGTTGATAAGACCTCTTCAGAAGCGCAGAAAATCTATGCAGCCAAGAAGGCAAACCTGGAGGCTGCAATCACGTGTAATCACAAAAAAGGAATCGATCCCAAAAACCCTGTGGCTAGAAAGGCATTTGAAAAATTCGAAGAATCTATCACCAAAAAGAAGGAGGCAATAACTAAACTTAAGGCAGATCTTGCAGCCAAGAATTGGAAGACAGAGCTGCAGAAGAAGCGGCTAGAAGAGAGAATAGAAAAATTACAGGTGCAGCTGATGCTTCAGCAGGAGACCCGCGACTACAACCTTGGCACATCTCTTCGCAACTATATCGACCCGCGGATTATGAAAGCATGGCTCAACTATGTTGAGCTTGACTGGAGTAAAATATACACATCAACGCTGCAGCATAAGTTTAAGTGGATTGAGGGCTACAAAGACAAGAACGTTAGAAGGTTTTATCCTGAGATAAGGAGTTAGATAGGTCAGAAGACTTATATCGTTTTCAACCTTCCTTTTAAGCTTGGTAAACTCACTTTAATGGTATCTGTATATCATTGGAAAGCTGGAGCGGGGTTTTTCATCCCGGGTATGCTCCTTCTTATTGTCATTATTGCCGTTATACCTGCCTCTGCTCAACAACAACCGCAGCAGCAGAAGGAGGATGAAGGCCACACTTCAAACTCATCACTCTTTATTGCGCTCTTTGCAAATGGTGACGCGCTTGTTGAACATAACGTTGGCATAGAGAATCCTCTTGCTGAAGAAATAAGGATCAAACTTTTTGGAGATGACATTCATGACCTTGTCGTCGTTGACTATGAGGACAATGCAGTCGAATTCAAGAGGGGTGAAGCGTCAAATGAAATTATCCTGAGCAGACCAAACGCTTCAAACCTCAAAATAAGCTATACCACACCCGATTTTTTGTCCAAGGATCGAAGAGAATGGATTTTTAGCCTTAATTCTACGATTAGCGTCTCAGTCAAGCTGCCCCCAGATAGCATATTGACGGATCCAGGAGAGAATCCATCCATAGTTCTTGTAGGGGATCAGCAACTCCTTACGTACAAACCTGGCAATATACGGTTCGTTTATGTAATAGGAACTTTAGGTACACAAGAGCAAGCAAACATTGTCATCAAGGCAGCCGAAACTACCATTGTTCAGATAAATAACAACCATCCCGGCATTGTGCTTACAAGCGCAAAGGATTTGCTTCAGAGAGCGATAGATGCACGTGATGGCAGCATGTTCACAGACGCTGAAAGATTAGCAGATCAAGCAAATGATGCGGCTATTGCCACAGGTAGAGAGTACACCGCAGCCCAGGAAGCACTTGCAAGTGCAGAGGCGCAGATAAAAGACCCCGCAGGGAGCAGAGACTCAGATAATACTGTCATTACGCAGATGCTCGATGAGGCAAATAACGAATTCGCAACTGGCAATTATACGGAAGCTAGAAACTCTGCACAAGATGCTGTTACAGCGTTAAATGAAAAACCGGCAAAACCAGAAATACCAAATCCTATGATGACTATTATTGCGGCAATAGCAATAGCAGCGGCTGCAGGAGGGATCGGCACTGTAGTATTATTGCTCAGGAAGAGGAGACACCCGAAGTCAGTGCCACAGGCTCAGAGGGCAGATGATCTACAAAATGCTCATGCTAAGAATAGCAATATCCCCAACAGATCAGCAGCGGCTGTATTTCAGCCCACCGATTCATTAGCGCGTGGCGAACGCAAGCAAGACGCTGTAGAAGTAGAAGACCAGCAAGAGATGGTAGAATCGCAGGAGGAGACCACTGTTCCCCCAATGCCAAACCCCATATCTGATTCTCAGATGGATAGCTCTATCCTTTCCCACATAGTGGGAAACATACTTGTAGAGAAACCACACTTGCGGCCAGAAGACCAGCAGGTGTTAAAGTTCTTGGCTGAAAAGGAAGGGGCAGCCTTTGAAAGTGAGGTTAGGAACAAGTTTCAGTTACCCAGAACTACGATATGGAGGCTGGTTAAAAGACTAGAGCGCGAAGAGCTCGTAGAAATACGGAAGGCAGGGGGCCAGAACCTTATAAAGCTCAGGTTCGAGGACAAACAAGCTTAGCCATGCTTAAATAAAACGCAGAATGGACAATTAGATATGAGCGATTCTTACATCCCAGACGATATATCTGCGCTGTTATCTTCACCTATTGAGCATTTCATAAACACTAATGTAGCCATTTTAGAGGGTGACAAATTCACTGACCAAGCATTAAATCTCATGAAAGAGAGAGAGGTTAGAAGCGTTCTTGTATCGCATGCGGGAGAAGTTGTGGGCATTGTGAGCAAGACTGACATTCTCTTCAAGGTGATGTCACAGGGAAGAAACCCCGGTAAAGTTAAGCTTAGGGAAATCATGACAAGCCCAGTTCTTGCCGTGAGCCCGCACAACACTGTTCAGGAAACCCTTTCGATCATGGACAAGCATATAGTAAGGCAGGTAATCATCAGCTCACATTCTGCTGTCCTTGGGATGGTTTCTCGGGACGACATCTTTGAGAAGATCCATATGGCTACAGTTTCCACAGCGCATACTGCTATCAAGGGTACTCCCGTCTGCATTATCAATCCCAAGGCTATAGTCTACATGAGAGAAATCAGTACTGCCAAGCTTACGTGCCCATACTGTGAATCTCCGTTTGATACAAAAGAAGGGCTGTCAAACCACATTGACAGATTGCACTCAGGATCGGGCGTACTTGAAGGCGATGTACGTCGAATGTTTGAATGACCATATATCTAATTATTCGCAGTCGACACATGGGCGCGGTAGTACTGTGAGTGACATCTGCAATACGATTGCGAGACTGCATAATATCTCCTGTGCAGCTATGACAGGAGCCTATACTCCATAACGGCGGAAACAATCTACATCTCACATCTGCGTAAGAAAATTAATTACGGAACGGGAGGCAGGCTTTTTGTATAGTATAGCAGCAGAAAGCATGTGTATATCTTCTATTGATTTCTTTCACATTTAAGATACGCTAGCATCCTTTGTCGACTGGCGTGCTCTATGAAACCTCCACGTCGGTTATGCTTCAGGATGTTTCGTTGTAATCATCCAGCTCCACAGATCTCCCAAGGTTGGCATATAGCAAGCCTATAAGAAATTATCTTGTTAACCGTTGTTAATGCAGTCATGTGGGCTGTTGTTGTTGTTGTTGCCTGCCACCTGCAAGCAACTTTTACGCATAATCAAATGCTTACTTGTAATGCTTTCAAGATAATGTTGTTTTTTGTTCTCTCAAGACCTGCTTTTGTTGCCCTCTTCAATCCATCAGTTTGTAACACGTTCATAATGAACGGCCACGGCTGATTGGTGGATAACGTCAATTGTCAAGGCAAGCAACAGAAAAACATTTTCCTAATACTGCGACTGAACTAGCGCCAGGGGGATTGCATTCTTGCAATCCATAATATCCTGTAACTTATTCTTGCATAACTTATATTATGTAC
>JBKPNF010000205.1:0-1736 GCA_046732455.1 Thermoproteota archaeon
CGAAAACGAGCTCATCGAAATTGTCAAGGTGTGTAAATACATCAATTTCCAGCAGGCAAACACGGATCACCTGAGCCCAATTGGTGAACAGATCTTGACGACTGGAATGACCTCTGAATATACAATTATCACCACCAAAGAAACCCTACCCAAAGAAGCATCTACACCCGAAATCCAACGGCCTCAGATCGCAGCCAAGATATTGAAGCCCGCCCTCGTTGCCTATGCATCCCGTACATGTGTCATCAACAACAGGCCCACCGTTGTAGAGTGCGGAATAGCATATGGAGGTGACATACCCTCATTCAAGCTCTATAGATTTGCAAACAAGATTCCTCTCCTGTACGATGAAGGATCCGACGTAGCAAGAGAAGTAGTCTCTGAAGTTGAGATAAATAAAATGGGGATCTCTAAGAAAGAGGCAAAGGCGCAATTTGCAAATGGCGAGATAAAATCAGACAGAGCCGTAGAACTTTTGCCAATCCATACCTTTTTCCACATTTGCTCTACCAAGATCCCGTACAAGACTGCTGGCAAGGAAAGTATAGCCTCAGAAGGTGAGCTAAAAAAACACATGAAGTTTTGTCTGTCTGAGCTCTATCGCAAGGTGAGCGCGCAAATAAGAAAGGAGCTACGCATGAAGGAGGCCCAAGGCAGGCTTAACCTCTACAAATATTACATTCCCTTAGTTGTAAGCGCGATTTCTGAGTCGATCAGACTTGATGCTGCCAAACTCGGGCAGGCGTTCAGCGAGCTTGCAGAAAAGCATGTTAAGGGCGAAATCACTGGTGGACGGGTGGAGGAAAAAGAGGACAGGATAACTGGTGAACGCCTTGAAGAAGAAGCAGAAGAAACATTAGAGGTCAACAGCCAAGTAGTCAAGCCAGAAAAGGAGCAGGCGGTAGTCACTGCTGCAAGGAGAAAAGGCAAGCTGACAAAGCCTAGGACCAAGGAGGAAAAGAAGATACCAGAAACTCTGCGGAAAGATAAGAATCATGACCAAGCGCAGACCACACTTGACAAAGTAGCTGAGTATGCTAAGCCAAAGGAGAGGAAGAGCAAGTAAATGCCAGTCGACAAGCGTCACCTAGAAGTCATTAAAAAAATTAGGCTGATAATGAAAGATGTCAGTACCGACCTTATGGTGCAAAAGACCATGCCTGTGCTGAATGTCCCCAAGGTAGGCTATGACAACACAATCTGGTCTGGCGAAGAAAGGATGCTAACGATTGGCGACAAGATGGTCAGCATAAGCCCAGACAGCACTAAGAAAATACCTACATTTGCCCAATATCTTGTGATGGCTAATGCCGTCCGCAAGCTGCTCAACGAGGAGATGGAGAGTACGATACGTGGGATGTACTACGCCACACTGAGCACAGTGGGCGACGAGAAAAACAAGCAAAAGTTCTGGAACAGCCAAGACGACTCAGATGATGCAATCAAGGCGATCGAGCTCTTGACAGGTGTTCCTAGAGAAGAGTTCTCTGTAACCTCAAAGCCAAAGGGCATGATCTCCGGCCCGATCACACTCAGAGTTGGAGGTGATATCATTAATTGCAATCTTGGCAGCAGAGCTACATCGCAGCTGATACCTACCAACATACGGGATGTTGAAATAGTAGACGTCAAGGCCGACTTTGTAATGGTAGTGGAAAAAGATACTGTGCTAAACAATATCCGCAAGTCTGGCTTTATACAGAAGCACAATGCAATCCTGATGACCGGTTCGGGTG
>JBKPNF010000206.1:0-2166 GCA_046732455.1 Thermoproteota archaeon
CCATTCTCTGAGTACACAACAATAACTCCGAACCTGCCCTTGCCGTCGTGACCTCTTGCATAGTACCCCCAGAATGTGTCGGGCAGTCGCTCAAAGTTAGACCTGTTGTTTGCAACCCCTATTAGGTTCTTAGCTATAGTATCGACTACTCTTACTGAATCTTCAGCTTCTATCATCAACATCTTACTGGGTTAATTGCCAATTTAAGAATCCCTGCAGAGGTTGAAAATTTCGTGGTGTCAGCTATGACAATAAGTGATGAGAACAACGTTTGGCCACTATTATTCTCTGTATAGTACATTAAAGCTAAATGATATAATGGTAAAAGTGTCACAGAAGAGAGAGAGAGAGAGAGAGAAGAAAAGATTCCGACTGCATAATCGAGCACATGATCGATTTCTATAAACACGAGCTGGTTGAAATTCTGTAAAAAAAGGGCGCTATACTCACATTATATGCCCATACATCATGTTTTATGCTCAATAAATGGATCTTTTGCTACACAGAAAATACCGTGATCACTACAATATTCTTTCTAATAGCTCAAAGACCTTGTTCATTGATGGAGGTTCGCCATTTGGATCCCTTATATACAGTGAGGCACAGCCGTTGGCAAATAGCAGTCGCTCTTGAGGATGCAGACCTGCAAGGTAACCGACAATAGCAGCCGCATCCCAGGTATCTCCTGCACCAGTCAATCTTTTTGCGTCGACCTTAACTGCGTGTGCAAATGCACTTTCTTTCCCATTTGACCACGCTGCTCCTATCTTTGTATGGAGGTCAGTGCTGATGCCAACTGTCTCGGCAATTCTTTTGGCCGCTTCTTTAACTTCATCAACACTGTAATTGGGTTCAAGTAGACTCTGGCCAAAGCCAAGTGCATCGGCAAGCGACTTGCACTCGTTTTCGTTTATGCTGAGACAGTCAGTCAAGCTTGCAAGCTTGGCTAGCGAATCGCGAAAATCATGCTTTCTTGTCTCAATGTCAGCAGGACCAATAAAATGGAAAGCGCTAGGGGAATTTCTGAAAGAAAATTCTGCTAGCTCTGTTCCCTTGAGGTTACTGGCCCAGTTGACTACCATCACCCCATCAGCATTCTTCAATATCGTCCTGTCTACTTCTGAGCTTATTTTCTCAGAACCAAAATTTTCATTGTCTCCTATGTCGCTTACCATCACATTTACAAGCGTGTCTTCATAGGGAAACTCAAAACATGTGCTGAGCCCGCTTCTTCCGCTAGCCATTCTTAGTGTAATCTTGTCACCAAATTGTGAAAAGGTATGCCTTATCATTGTAGCTCCCAACTCGTCAGCAACTGTAAAAAGTGATACTTTGGCACCTAGTTTTGCAAGGCAGTACGCTACATTTACAGCATTTCCACCCTTGACATCTGTCGTGGAGATACCCCTGATGCTTCCACCTCCAACTTTTGCCTTTTCAGCAAGCATGTCAAAAAGACTCTCCTTTGACTCAAGTCTGATTATTCGGTCAACGAAAAAGTCAGGCATCACTACTATTGAGCCCAAGATGTTCAGCTGTCTTAACTTTTCAATTATTTCCACAGATGCTCAAGATGCTTTTGGGTGTATATGATATTTTAATGGAAAGATACATGAGGACAATTATGGGCTCGCTTACTTGATATCGATGGTTGCATGCCACTCCCTAGCTTTTCTTGGTCCCTTCCTTTACTATCAAATGTGTAGAGCATTTCGTCACAGATTTCTAAACTGATGAGATGATGCTACTTGACATTCATAAAATAATATCTACACTAATATCTCAAAAAAATATTGTTTTATTTTGATCATTTCTACATTTGAAGCTGTTTTTGCTTCTCATTGAATTTCTCACGGAAGCGAGAAACATTTATTATGAATCTTTCATGCATTCCCTCACCTATTTTCTCAAGCTTATCTTGAGCCTCTACCTTGAACATGATTCGCCTGCCGTCTACCGATACCACCTCAGCCTTGAAGAACACCTCGGCCCCTACAGGTGTAGCAGCAAGATGTTCTATTTTGACTACTGTGCCAACAGAGTCCCATTCCGAGTCGGGTATCACCTGCTCTTTGAGAAGAAGCCTGCATGTCTCCTCCATTTCAGCTATCATAGAGGGTGTGGAAAGAACGTTTTCGCCTTTCCATAAAAAGCTAGTAGTTTGGT
>JBKPNF010000207.1:0-11050 GCA_046732455.1 Thermoproteota archaeon
GATGTAGAGTGGATGGGATTTTGTCATAAATCCCAAGGGCTCGGAACCCAATACTTGAGTTACTAGCGCGATTGTGGTTTGAGGGCTTAAACAAAGTGTTTCCCTATCAAACCACACAGATATTCACTGGTATTTCAGCGCTCCATGTCTATTTACATTGCTGATAGGATCTCTAGCGATATCTTTAAGAGCGAAGGAGGTTCCCCAGAAGCAAGAGCCTCTTTTTGTCAGGAAAAAAGAGAGCAATACACCAAGATGCTTGGACTGACCTCAAATTGGATGGCTGCTTTTGCTGAAAGGTAGTGTGGTCATTTGCCGAAGAACGCTTTGACATTTGGCCTATATAAGTAATAGATAACCACAGCGTTTATTATTATATTAATAACCGCTGAAACATTGCCAGCAACAATTGACGCAATAGCCACTACAATGCCTATCGCGAATAAAATCAAAGTAATAGTCCAGGCCCAACCTCTACCTTTCCACAAACCATAAGCCATAACCAGATATGCAAAACCTAATGCCAACACTATGATACCAATTCCGACAAGAAGAAGAACTAGACCGCTACTGAGAAATATTATCCCACCGATAGCTGCCAGTATTGCTACTATTGTAACGCCCAAAGGCCTGTTTTTTTGACTCTCCATATAGACTCTCTTTATTTAAGTGATTATCTGTGCAATTTGAATTTAATATACCGGGGTAAATTTTTTAGACTACATATCCAGCTAAATTAGCCTAATTGTTGACTGTGCTTTTGTTATAAATTCTTCGAAAAGGCTTAGTTCCCGTAGTCACTGTCCATTACTATAAAAACAATTTCAACTTAGATGTCAATGTCATATAATTTCTTAAGTGCAAATGACCATAGTCCTTGAAGTCATTCTTTCGATCATAATAAAAGAAGTTGCTAACATAAGAATGGGCAACAAGAAGACTAAATCATATTATACCCAGCGAAAAAGTCAACTCTTTGTACCCATTACCACTGGATAAAAGAACCCACTAACTCCTATAGTAGATAAAGGGCAGTCTCCAAATCCACTTTTCACGGATCTTCTCCTATGCTGCCAGCTCCCGAAATATCATTGGAAGAGAAACATCATATCTATAACTGATTTTGCTGTGCCCACCTAGGAATTCCTCGTAAAAATGTCTAATTCTCATCTTTTCGAGTTTCGAATGAAGAATCCTGCAGCCCAAGTGCATGTTGAACTCATCTCTCATTCCACAGTCTATGTAAATCAGTTTCATTTTCATTAGGTTGTCTTGATATTTTGCTACTGTCCTCGTGGGATCGAATGATATCCACCGGTTCCAAACATCCTGATTTATCTCCCCCGTCTCTAAATCGAATGGAAAATCACATCCTAAATTCGGTGAAGCAGGATTGGGAGAATAGTGGGCTGCCATACCAAGAATACTAAGAGCAGTCATATCATCCGGATGATGGTGCTTGTTTGGTTTCTGCCAAAACTCTTCAAACCATTTCTTAGGATCTCCACGGTTTCCACCTCCTGCTCTTCTGTATACTTCAAGAGCTTTGGGAAAATCCGGAACGTAGCAATACTCAAATGCCGAATCTCCAGAATGATCAACTATTGCTTGAAAGATTTCAGGATGGCGCATTCCCATTACGAGAGCCCCATATCCTCCGGAAGAATGCCCCATTATTGCATGATTTGATATATTATAGCTCTCGTCAACAAATCTAATAATTTCGTTGGTAATATAATCTTCATACATACCTGTTGCTGTTGAATTGATATATTGACTCCCTCCAAATTTGGTAAAGCAATCGACGAGAACGAGAAGCATTGGACCACATTTCTTTTCTAAAATTAATCGATTCATTTTCGCCTCTATTGTTTCGCTAAAAGGATCTAGATTGAGTAGCATTTTTCCAAAGCTGCCATAAGCAGGTAGATATATTACAGCTGTATGTCCCTTAGAATTAGTCTGCGAGTATCCTGGTGGAAGATAAACTATCACATCTCTAATATAGGGATCGTTGAGAGGATTGGTCTTTAGGACATTACTCTCAAAACGATGGAATACAATCCTGCCTTGTTGCATTTATCGTTATGCAAGAAGAGATATTTCTCCGAGGGATTAAACATTGCGGAGAGACAATGTCTACAGGACTGACGCCTCACATAGTGAGGCTAATTGTCGATGTATGCTACGCTATGTCATATCTTCTGAAAGGACCGTGGCACCTCTTGACTGGCTGCAATGTCAACATTAATGTGATGTTTACATCAGAAATCAAACGCCCTGTGATATCGAGACACAAACCAACATGTCACAGGATGGTGGTATTGCCTTGAATTGTTTGATTGGATGAGATAGATCCCTCAAGTGAATTTAGCAACCATCATAAGTAAATTCTGCAAATATTCATTGACGAACAGCGCGCATCGGAATAATTATTATAGCATAATGTGACTTGCTTAAAACAGACACAGAGAAAGAATATAATGGGCAGACTTTGATCCTCTCAAGTTAGAAATGTTCTACCCCTCAAGAGGCTATTTCCGGAAAAGGCAATATACGGAGCAACAGGCTGTAATGAAGCTATCTATAGAATAGGTGATTTTCTTGTCCAAAAAGCTTGTTCTTTGCTCAGACACACATGAATTGCACAACCGTTTGTCATGGCCGGAGGGGGATATTCTTGTTCATGCAGGAGATTTCACAATGATCGGAAAGCCTGAAAAGATTGAAGAGTTTGGGAAGTGGCTATGCGACTCACCTTACAGCGCCATTGTCATAATAGCTGGTAACCATGATATCCTCTTCCAGAAACAACCTGAAAAAGCAAGGAAGCTACTGTCAAAGCATGACAAGATATACTACCTTGAGGACAGCGGATGCAGGGTCGAAAGTGTCTCATTTTATGGTACGCCATGGCAGCCTGAATTCGGTTCTGGATGGGCATTTACGCTCGACACGGAGGAGGAATTGAACAAAAAATGGCAATGCATACCTTCAGATGTACGGGTTCTCATAACTCATGGGCCGCCAGCTGGGATACTTGATTTTACCATCGATGGGAAGCATGCGGGCAGTACTTCACTATTGACAGACATCATTCAAAGAATAAAGCCACAGTTGCACCTCTTTGGCCACATACACGAAGGTTATGGTATTTGTAGAGTAGGCGAAGTGACCTTTGTCAATGCATCCATATGCAACCCAAAGTATTTGCCTACACATGTTCCTCTGGTTCTAGAGACATGCTAAGCTAAGGCACATTCGAGACTTAATTAGCATTCATACTTTCTTCCTAACTTTCCATAAAGCCGCCGTTACTGACAGAAACAGGTAGCACCTTACACAATTATTAGCTCAAGGTTTTCTTTGTGGTCAATCTTATTCCAGAGAAGATGGCTCAAAGATAATATCATGACTACCAAATAGACGAGTATGCTATTAGAAAACAAACTTTTGTGGAAAATAGGTACATGACAGCGTTGAAGACTATCAATGCGAATCCTGTTGATGGAAGAACAATAATGTAGGTCACCTTTTTACATTCGAAATTAGAGGCTTCTAGAATTTACAAGGGGCAGTAACATTGGTTCTGGGATAATTATACAACGTTCTAATGCCATCACAACATCTAGAATTCGGGGCATGATTACTGCAAGATTGCGCCAGTATTTCATGTCTTAGGCTAATGAAAGGTGCAAGATGGGAGAAGGCATGAGAGTCAAAGAAGGTGATCAACATTCTTCATATGTATAGGTGGTAAGTTTAAGATATACGGCCATCCGGCATAGGATTTTTTAGTATTAAGAAGGTAGATTATAATAATAAGAGAGTTAATGACTTGACCAAGAATGAATATAGCACCCTTTGTGTAACGCATGAGATTTATTTTGCAGTGTGTAAATGAATGGGTTTGTAAACTAACTGTCATTAATCCCAACCAGCTATATCCTTTTCTCCGATTATTCTTTTAGCTTTTATTCGTACAAGCACTTCACCCTCGGAGCTATTTCTTCTCCCATAGTTTTCTGCATTATCCTTTCCCATGTATCGTCGCGCTATTCTGGATGCAAACCTAAAAAGCTCATTCTGTCTATAATGATGTATTTTTGCAGTACCATATACTACTACAAAGGAAAAAGGGGGTGTCTGATCATCTACACAAATACTCACTCTATTATCACGCTCGATATTTTTTGCTTTAACAGACGAACCACTAGTAGTAAAAATGATATCCTCATGTCTTCCATCCCCCCTCCTGTTCTTGTTGGTAGCGTCCAATACAAACCAAATTGGAATGATATGAGAACTTCCATCTTTCTTGACCGTTGCAAGTTTTCCTGTAAATGTTCCTTGCATAAGGAACCTCTTAATTTCTTTTTGGGACATTTCTGCCATTATTGTTGCCATCTAGTATTGTTTGTTGAAAATATATAACATATTGTGTTTTTTCTTAATTATAGAGGAGTGCTCTTAATTTCGAGCTAGTCCAGCTTAATCTCCTGGCAGAAAAGAACTTTACATAAAATTCAGCAGTAATATCGACTCAAATTAATTATAGCCCTAGGATTTCAGAAAAGGTGTCTCATATTTTGAATAAGGAGAGAATAATCACTCTTGCTATAGTAATAGGAATCTTTGGTGGTCTTGTGGCCGGACCTATCCTAAGCTTAGCCGACTATTATGCTCCTCCGGAACGAAGATTCTGGATATTCATAATTCCAGAGTTTATAGGTTTTGGTTGTCTTATCCTTATGATAATTTGGGGCAAATCACAAAGAGGAAAGAAGAAATAACTACTGGAGGAAAATGACAACGCATAGCAATGTCAAGTTTCAAGAAGTTGATGGTGGTGCCAGCAGCTGCCTGGGAAGGGGCGCCCATGTAGAAGGCTCATCGAAGGCGTAGCTGATTCAATTGATGGTTGTGATATAATTCGGAGGTACAGGCTAAGAAGGTTCTACTCTAGGATAGCGATTTGTATCTCAATCATTGATTGTGTACTTTTACAGCTATGTCCTAATTTTGAGTTAACTATATCAAATATGTCATGTCGGTAAGCAAAACCGTATTCTATTGATGATCTCAGGAACGGAAACTAGGACAGCCAGCTCATTTATGGTTTCTTTACTAGTAAGTGAAGGTAAGTTCGCTATAATTGGTCGTGAACTAATCTTGCCTCCATTGAAATATTACAGCTATATGAGAAATTTTTCCCGAGTGCCGAGCAAGATGTAATAAGTTAGTTAGTGATCCCTGAATGTAAAAAATCTCTCATGATTTGCACCAATGTATCAGCTCGAGAGATATCAGTCTGAGAGGGAAGACGGTATAGAGCAGACCGAGATGTAAAGTCAAATGATGTCAAACTTCTCACTAGAAACTGCTTGCCAATTTAGTTTGTCTGATGTGTTGAGAAATGGCATCAGTTGGTTACTGCTCGTCCATTGTAAGGTGAATAAATGAAATTATATGATTAGGGTTCAACCAAATTCTAATTAGTATATCATATATCAAGCGGCTAATCATAATTCTTAACGTTAACCATCATCAAAAATATATTCTAGATTGGATGCGAATTCTCGTGCTGATGAAAATACTATTCTTGACCGCACATTTGCCTTACCCTCCTTTTAGTGGTGGCCGCAGGCGGGAATTTGAACTGATATCGCGGCTATCAAAAAGTTTTGAAATACATTTATGCTCTATAACAAAATCCTGGGGAACAGATAGAATGTATATCAAGGAATTATTGCAATACTGTGCAAGCGTCAAGCTATTTGAAGCAGGGGCGCCAACCAATAAGGAGCAACAATATGACCAGTATCCGCACCAAATGATAAAACACATGTCTGAAGAAGCGAGTTCTTACATTTCGTTTTTGCTAAAAAACCAGTCCTTCGATCTTGTGCATATTGAAGGATATTATCTTCTTCAGCATCTTCCCACCAAACTGGAGCTTCCTATTCTTCTCATAGAGCATAACATAGAACACTTACTGGTTCTGCAACGGTTCATGGTAGCAGTAACGGAAGAAGAAAAAACTTACTTTTGGTCTGAGTATATTAAAAGTCTAAAGTGGGAAAGGTTGATGTGGAAGCGAGCAACAGTATCTGTTGCACTTACTAAAGAGGATAAAATCAGCATGGAACGACTAGAATCAAATATTGAGGTCAGAATGATCCCCAATGGCAGTGACTATCACAAAAAGATAGATAATACCACCACATTGTTATCCAATAGCTTTGAGCGATCCGTTCTCACTGATAATTGTCCTTCTGTGCTCTTTGTTGGTAACTTCGCATATGAGCCTAATGTAGATGCAGCACTATATTTCTCCAGAGATATCTTTCCACTCATCCTGAAAGATGTGCCGAATGTAAAACTCTTTCTTGTAGGTAATGCCCCACCTTCAGAAATCTCCTCATTAGCATCAAGTAGACATATTGAAGTTAGCGGTCGTGTAGCATCTCTCAATCCTTTCTACAAACATGCTGATGTTGTGATTTGTCCTTTGCGTATCGGTGGAGGAGTAAAAGTAAAGATCTTAGAAGCGTTAGGCTTGGGTAAAGCCATAGTCAGCACCTCTATTGGAGCCCAAGGATTAGATCTGTCAACCTATAGAGCTGTAGCTGTTGCGGATGAAGCGAGAGATTTTGCCCAAAATGTAGTTCGGTTCCTTGTGCACCCTGAAGAACGTCACATTCAAGAACGACAAGCATTAGCTTATGCCAGGACACTTCCTACTTGGGATCAAGTTTCAGAAGCTTTCGCACGGCTGTACGAGGAAATATCCATACGAATATGACTGATATATTCTACCGCTCAGTATCCTGTTCTGGAGGAGAAAAAAGACTGCTGCTAAGGAAGATGATGATCATCAGAAATAAGAGAGAAATTAATTAGACTTGACAAAAAAGCGTCAGCAGCAGTAGGAGCACCATCATTACTGAAGATGCATTGCCAAGCGCAACTTTTTTTGCTAGTTATTAAGGGCTAGCTTTTTCCATTCATTTATAATCGAGGTATGTCTAACAAGTAACTTTCTAGCATTTTGAACAACTTTTGTAGTGTCGATATTGCTATTCAGTAACTCGGATAACTCTTTGGCGTTTGACACCGCATAGCAATTATAGGCTTCTTTAAAGTCACGGCATGGGTATCTACATTTTCAATCCACTGTCTATTGAGGATAAGGGCGCAGTTATGATAGATTGCGTCAAGGAATGTATATTGAGTCCATCCTCTATCAATTGGCAAAGAAGACTGATCAACCATGAATTTGGAGTTTGATAAAATTTTTGAAATAGCGGAAAAGGACTTGTTGTACTTGCCCTGATAATACTTGCTAAACGCAATTGACTCTAGTTTCTCTGAGGCATATCTCATTTTTACCCAGCCAAAGACTTTGATAGATTCTTTTGCGGTTTTGTTTGCTTCAAGCATTATCTCTCTATGTTCTTTTGAAAGTCTACCCGTGAAATGGAGACTGCTTTCTTTCTTTCACTAAGGCATTGTCCGGAAAAGCTCACAGGATATGGATAAAATGGATGGCACAGAAACGGGATTATATCCCAAAGTTCTCCTGCAAGAAATTCTGCATTGATTTTCTAATTGTGAGAATGTTCCACTATTTGAGATAAGGTTTATTGTAGGTTGAGATTTCGCCGGGGTCATGTATGACTATTGCTATATCTTTTCGCTTTAGTTTCCTTAGCCTCTCAAAGTGCCTATACATATCTGTCATGAATGGTTTTTTGATTCCATCAAAGACTGTCAATGGCACATTTTGATACTCTTTGCCATATCCCAAAATGCCTAGTTTTTTTCTCGTGATTCTTGGATATTTTGAATACTAGCTTTTCTCCAAGAGTATGAAGTAGATAGACGGTAAATGTCAGACACCCGCTGTACATATAGTCGGAAAGAAAGAAAAATGCTCTTTGTTGTTGTTCCCTTCCTTGCTGTATAAACGCATTGTTGTCTTCGATAAGATGGTGATCAGTAAATTTTAAGCTCAGCATACAACAAAACCTCGTCTTTGTATTTTCTCAGATTATGACTTATATGTACTTTAGTAGTTTGACTTGAAAGATTAGTAAGTGATTTCTTTTTATCTTTTTTTGGGGATTAAGTGCACTCAAGATATCCGTTAATCCTGAAGATCTTATAACAACTAATTTGCAAATGTATGTAATGACATTTCTTAGAGAGGTCTCCTTGTTTGCTATCGACTGAGATGGACAAAGCCTCTTCCTTTAAGACGAAGATAGATTCTCATAAATATTATGCAATGGCACTAGGAGAAGTGGTCGGGCTAGGAGAGAGAGAAGAAGGTCTGCCAAATCGATCCGCTATCACTCTGTACATATCTAATTCCTGAGCTGATAAAGACCTAATTTTTGTCATTGCCTCCTCAAAATGTCGCATGTATATCTTAAGTTCTTTGGCGCTCTTCTCGGCTTCTTGCGGTTCTTTGTGTTTTGATATGTGCTCTCGTAGAGCTAGCATTACTGCAGCTGATGCCACGGCTGCGATGTCTGCACCGGTGTAACCATCCATTTTTGCTGCAAGGTTGTCGATATTAACGTCTTCAGCGAGTGGCTTTTTCTTTGTGTGAATCTCGATTATGTGCTTTCTTGATTCATAGTCAGGTGGCGGTACATAGAGAAGCCTGTCAAATCTGCCGGGTCGCAACAGTGCAGAGTCTATAATATCAGGCCTGTTAGTTGCAGCAATCACTACTACATTTCTCAGGGCCTCAAGACCATCCATCTCTGTTAGTATCTGGCTAATTACTCGTTCTGTAACATGAGAGGTGCCAGAGTCGCCTCCTCTTGCAGGGGCGATGGCATCTATTTCGTCAAAGAATATAATGCATGGTGCTGCCTGCCTTGCCTTTCTGAATATCTCTCTAACGCCTTTTTCCGACTCGCCGACCCACTTTGAGAGAAGCTCGGGGCCTTTTATGCTAATAAAGTTGGCTTCACTTTCATTTGCAGCTGCTTTTGCCATTAGTGTTTTTCCCGTACCAGGCGGACCATACAAAAGGATACCTTTTGGAGGAATTGCATCAGCATAAGCAAATATTCCTTGATATTTTAGCGGCCATTCTACCGCTTCCCGCAATTCTTGTTTTATCGTCTCGAGACCTCCGATGTCACCCCATTTTACATCTGGAACTTCAACAAATACTTCTCTCATAGCAGAGGGCTCCATCTCATTAACTACATCCATAAAGTCCTGCATCGTGACGATTATCTTGTTAAGTATTTCTGCTGGGACGCTCTCTGCAGACAGGTCTATTTCTGGCAAGATGCGTCTCAACGCCCGTATTGCTGATTCCCTTGCTAGCGCCTGAAGGTCTGCACCCACAAAGCCATGAGTGATATCTGCTAGCCTTTCTAGGTTGACATCCTTTGCAAGCGGCATTCCTCGTATGTATATCTGAAGTATTTCCAGCCTCCCATCTCTATCCGGAACGCCAATTTCAATTTCCCTGTCAAACCTGCCAGGTCGCCTGAGTGCAGGGTCTATTGCATTTATTCTATTTGTAGCACCAATAACTACTACTTTGCCCCTTGCTTTGAGCCCATCCATTAGAGATAGCAGCTGCGCAACAATTCTCCTTTCAACTTCACCACTCACTTCTTCCCTCTTTGGAGCTATTGAGTCAAGCTCATCTATGAATATAATCGATGGTGCGTTCTTTTGCGCTTCTTGGAAAACATTTCTCAGTCTTTCTTCACTTTCTCCATAGTATTTGCTCATAATTTCGGGACCTCCTATAGTGTAATAATTGGCATTTGTCTCATTGGCTACTGCCTTTGCAAGCAAGGTTTTACCAGTACCTGGAGGCCCGTGAAGAATAACACCCTTAGGTGCTTCGACTCCAAGCCTTCTGAAAAGCTCAGGATGACGAAGTGGCAGCTCTATCATTTCTCTTACCTTCGTGACTTCATCTCTTAGTCCTCCAATGTCTTCATATGTAATTGACGGGATTTCACCTTCTTTTGCTGATGCCACGGCCTCTGCAGTTTCTTCAGATACAACTACCTCAGTTTTTTGAGAAATAATAAGAGGCCCGCCTGGTCTAGTAGATATCACAACAAGATTAATTCGCTGACCCATAACATTGAGAGGGATCGCGTCACCTTTTGTAACAAGTTGGCCCTCTAAAAAGCTGGCAAGGTAATCTTCGGCACCCATTATACGCAAGGGCTCGGTAGGCGCAAGTGTAATTTGTTGAGCCTCTTTTGTTTCGACTCTCCTAACGTCTACAGTATCGTTGATGCCAACTTCAAGTTTATTTCTCGTATATCCATCAACGCGGATTAATCCTCTTCCATAATCCTCCGGGTAAGCAGGCCAATGGAGGACAGCAGTCTTCTTATTTTTGCCAGCCGAAATTTCAATTGCATCGCCTGTAGATAACCCCATTTCACTGGCTACCTTTGGATCAACTCTTCCTATTCTTCTTCCGACATCTCGAGAGGTAGCTTCAGCAACCTTTAAGGTTCGAGTACCATTGTTATTGTTGCTGCTGTCGCGACGGCTTGAAGACATGTATCCTCTTAAAATGGAGATAGCAAGCAACATATGTAAGCGTTATAGATGATGTTTGAGCCCTTATGAACAGTCGTGGTCTCTGGTAGAACCATTTGCTATTCTTCATACAGCCATGAAATACCTGCTATCTAATAGATGGTAGAGTTTAAACCGAGAAAGAGGTAGTAAAAAATTAAGGACAGTGACTTTTGTAGATGAGTCACAGCTTTATCCATGCTCAAAGGATTAGATATTCAACCATTGCTATGCGGCAGAGTGCATACATTAAACTCCATATTAGATGTTCTATTTCTATACACCGAATAAATCGAGACCTTTCTTTTCGACGGCAGATTGGCTAATTAATAACAAGTAAGCAATTTTGATAAAACAAGGCGGCCCGAGCAATTGGGGAGTCATGCATAAATGGTTGTTGCAGGTCGTGTGTCGGATTCAATACACATTCTTATACAGCTTGAGCATTTGGTGAGGTCTCCGTAACCAG
>JBKPNF010000208.1:0-4468 GCA_046732455.1 Thermoproteota archaeon
TGTGATCCTGTTTGACAATGTCAAGGGTTTGCCGGTCTGGAGTATAAAAGTGGGAATATGGTCTCTGTGACACTATCTTATCTTGCTCGCTTTTGTCATCTATAAAACATGCACTGGGGTGACCATCCGTCACAAGTACCAGCCGTTTGTTAATCGCGCCGTCCTTTTGTAATATCTTGTTTGCCAACCTAAACGCAGCCTGGTAGTTAGTGTAGTGCAAAAAGTCAGATCCAGGCTCAAATGTCTTTAGATAAGGTATGTCCTGCGGTGTCACCTTGGACGCAAGCGCGCCAAATCCAATAATATGGACTGAATCTGAGGGAAAGAAGTTACGATTCAGCAAATAAAGGCTCCAAAGTGCACGCTTCGCGGCCTCAATTCTGCTCATGTCTCCATACATTGATGAATACCGCATGGTGGAGCTGAGGTCGATACAATACACTACTGCGACACGTACATCCTGCATTGTCTCATATTCTTCAAAGTCATCCACATCAATTTGAAGGGGCAGCTTTAGATTGCCACCATCCTTTACTGTGCGCTGGATTGTGTTCAGCAGCGACTTTGGAACATTAAGTAACCTAATGTCATCTCCAGGTTCATACTTTTTAGTAGCATCCAGCACAAGTGATCCCGATCCAAGGTTCTGTGATTCGTGCATACCGTATTCGCCGCTCTTGAGAGCTTTCATTACATCACTGAGTATCTTACCTCCTATTGCAGTAAAGCCCTTAGCGCTAAGCCACTTGGGAGAATCCTTTAGGTAGCCCTTTTGCATTAGGTACGTAATGAAGGGCATGCCAGAATCGTTTTCGCTTTCGTTCTTTGAATCGGCCAATGATCCTGACCTCTCCTGTTGTTGGCTGTCTTCCTGCTGCTTTGAAAGCGATGACATCACACCCTGAAGTGTCTGCTCCAGCTCCTGCAGGCTGGGTGTCTTTTCCTTTAGTGCCTCTCTTCCTATTGCCTGGAGCAGTTTGTCTAGCATATTGCGAGTGAGCTCACGCTCGGCATGGCGGTCTTGCCTTTGCTCCTGATCCTCTTCATCGAGTGGAAAGTATATGAATTTCTTGCTGCCAAGGGCACCATTATGCGAGGTCATAGATGTTGTTATCCTTTTTGTCCAAGAGTGGAGGCTGGGTGTGCCGCAGGCCTTCAAGTATAACCTCAATTACAGATGCCGTGAATTCTCCGTCGAGATCCTCGCTTAGGGAAATATGATCTGCTCTTATTCCAAGCTGCATCGCCTGCTCGACCAATTGTTTTTGCTCTTCCTCTAATATAGCAATTGTTTCGTTCACAAACTGCTTGAGTGCAGGGAACTTAGAGAGCTGTGACTCATAGTCTGAGTCGACTCTCTTTCCCCTGCTTCCACCAACTATTGTTTGCGAAACCTTGAATGTCTTGTTCTTTGCAAAATCGTTCTTGATTTTTGTCAACTGTTCTGAGGTGAGCTTCTGGAGGTATTCGAGCGACACTTCCTTCAGCGCGCTCTCTATTATAGAATCAAGCACATTCTTTCTGTTCTGGCGAGTGTCTTCCATTTCCGCGAGCTCAAATTTGGATGACTGGTGGATGCAGTGGATATCACAAAAGCGCGGGATCGCCTTAATACCATATGCAATGGATCGTGTACGTTCCGCTTCTCCCACCATCATCTCCATGGAATGCACCGACATTCTAACGCTGACTCCCTTATCATGATTCACATCATGGTGCGCACGGGTCATCTGCGTTATCTTTGCTATTGCTTTTATCATGAATACAGGCAAAATAACGTTCTTGGCATCTACAATCTTTGCTTCCTGAACAATGATCAGCATCTCATCTTCTACTGTATGAGGATAGTGGGTGTCGATATGACTTCTCAACCTGTCAAATAATGGCTCGATTATCTTGCCTGAGTGCGTATAATCTATCGGGTTTGCAGTTGCAATTATTCTGACATCAGGCTTGAACACGATCGGATATGCCCCTGTAGTAAACTTGCCCTCTTGAAGAACACTGAGTAGGGACACCTGCTTACGTGGATCGAGAACTGGCAATTCGTCAATGCACAATATGCCGTGCCTTGCCTGCAATAGCTGACCTGCAGAATATGACTCGATATTGTAAAGCTCGACTCCCTTTTTAGCTATCTTGATTGCATCTATCTGCCCAACCAGATCCTTTACTGAAATATCCGGCGTTGACAATATGTACTTGTACCTGTCTGCGCCGCTCATCCAGTCTATCTTAGTGTCAAGCTTGTTCGCTCGAAGGATATCCTCGCACTCTGGCGACACCATGAATTCTGGCTTCGTTCTCGAGACTTCAGCGTCGGTCAAAAGTGAGATCAATTCATCTTCTGGAATTAATATAGGAATATCGCTTGTTATTGTACCCCTTACTATAGGAATTGGCGACAAGAGGTTATGCGCTATCGCCTCTGCAATCTTGGTTTTGGCTTGCCCTATCTGACCAACGAACAGCATATCATGACCCGATAGGATTGCTCTATTGATGGCAGGAACAACATCGTCATCGTAGCCGATGATACCAGGAAATGGATGTTCCCCTTTTTTCAGCTTGGCAATCAGGTTGCTTCGCATCTGCTCTTGAACAGGAACATATTTGTAGGATATATTGAGAAGATCTCCGAGTGTGCTAATTTGCTTGTAGTCCTCGGGAACCCCAGACATTATTTCACTATACTTTGGCTTTGAGGTATAAGAGTGGTGAACTGCTTCCTGTATTCTGTGGCTCATGTTGTAGGATTGAGATTTCTTGGTCGACGTAAATTTAAAGATTGTTAGAACCTCACGGGGGATTTTGATGGCCATTGTAAATATTGCAAACTTTTGGTCTATTGCATCCAGCAGGGTTTTTATTGCGGAATATTGTTCCTGATTTTAGTTTGTCTGCATCCGAGTATAAACACATCCTCAGAATCGCCGGCAAGGACATTGAAGGCACCAAGAAATTGATAGTTGCCCTCAGTGAAATTAAGGGCATAGGCTATAATTTTGCTCAAGTGTTGACTCAGTCGCTTACAATCAATCCTAACATGCGCGTTGGTTTTTTGACTGAAAACGATATTCGCGAGATCGAGCAGGCGATCTCTAACCCTGCAGGGGCAGGGATCCCACAATGGTATCTCAACCGGAGGAAGAACATGGATGACGGCTCGAACTACCACAGGATAACTTCAGATCTGGATTTTGCTGCTTCAAATGATATTGAACGCGAAAAGCTCGTAATGAGTTGGCGTGGATATCGACATATGTTTGGATTAAGAGTAAGAGGGCAGTGTACTAGAACCACTGGCCGAAAGGGCGGAGCAGTAGGGGTTAAGAAAGTAAAGGCGATGCCCGGGGCTGCTCCAGCTGCTGCTGCTGCTGCTCCAGCTGCTGCTGCTGCTGCTGCTCCAGCTGCTGCTGCTCCCGCGGGTGGAGCGACTGCTCCAAGCCCGCCGTCGAAGGAGCCAGCCAAGAAATAGACGGTGGTGCTAAATGGGAGATCCTCATAAAGCAAAGAAAACCTTCCGCAGGCCCAGAATGATCTGGACCACAGACCAGCTGAATGCCGAACTCTATATTATGGGATCTTATGGCCTTAGGAACAAGCGTGAGCTTTGGAAGGCTGAGACAGAGGTCGCAAGGATCAGGAACCAGGCACGTGCTCTTTTGGCACTTTCAGCCGAACTAAGGACAGAAAAGGAAAAGAGGCTGTTGAACTTTTTGAACAGGCTTGGACTTGCAAGAGAGGGCGCGACACTTGATGATATATTGAACCTAAAAGTTGAAGACCTGCTAGAGCGGCGACTTCAGACAATAGTCATGAAAAAGATTGGCACCAATTCACCCTACCAAGCAAGACAGATAGTGAGCCATGGCCATGTTTCCATAGGCAACCGTAAGGTGGATATTCCGGGCTACGTAGTAAAAACAGAAGAAGAAAACCTGATAATGATCCATATTGAAGTCCCCGGCGCTGCTACAGTGCAGGCCGCGCCGGCATCATAGACTGTCGATGCGATATATCATATTAATATAATCAAGACATCGACCAAATAGAATCGGATATACCGGACTCGTATCATAATGATAATGATAAACCCGCACATACCATGTTTAATGACCGATGTCTATGTGTATGAGAAAAATTGCAGAGACCACAATCGATGTCATTTTGCCCCTACGAGGATGATACATCTCTATCACTATTGCATCCAGAGAGACCTCACCTAAAGGAACAAATGTACTACCCGACAGTCGAAGTCATTCCTTTGGTAAATATGAGTTATCAGAAAGCTTGTGAAGCGTATTCAAAGACACTACAGCACAATCGGGTCAAATCTATAACGGTAAGGCATCAACAGATGTCTGCAAAGAAATTTACGTGGAAAGATATGACCGATCTGCATAGTATCCCATATTCTATCAAACCGGAAACCACCAGTCCATGCCAGAAAAGAACAGTTTGGCAA
>JBKPNF010000209.1:0-2309 GCA_046732455.1 Thermoproteota archaeon
CGCCCACCACACCCCACGTTACTCGTCGGCAGCGTCAGATGTGTATAAGAGACAGCCATAATGGTGGCTCACAGGGCCTTTACTGCTTATCTAGGCTATGATAACATTGAGAACGATCTGAAAGTGCCGGTCTTCGGCAACAGGTTGCTCTTGCGTGCAGAAGAGCGGACTGTTCCAAAAAACCAGTACTATCTGTTGGAAAAGGCAGGCATACGTCACCCAAAGCTATATCACAAGGCTGCAGATATAGACGGGCCGGCTATGATAAAGGTGCAAGAAGCAAGGCGCAAGCTGGAAAGGGCATTTTTCATTGCGTCCTCGTACGACGACTACGAGAAAAAATCGAAGCAAAAGATTGAGCAAGGCCTTGTGACAAAGGAGGATCTCGACAGAGCAACAATTGAGGAATATGTACCAGGCACCTATTTTAATTTGAATTTCTTTGTCTCTCCTCTTACAGGTGAAACAGAATTTCTTGGAATAGAGCGGAGACTTCAAACTAACATACACGACATTGTATCTCTCTCCGCAAGACAGCAGATGGATATAGATGTTCAAGTACAGAATATCGAAGTAGGTCATACTCCAGCGAGTATAAGGGAGTCACTTCTAGAGAAAGTCTTTGAAATGGGCGACAGAATTGCCGTCGCAGCTAGAAAAGAGTATCCGCCGGGCATAATTGGCCCTATCTCGCTTCAGAGCATTGTGACAGTTGACCTTGACTTTGTAGTATACGATGTTTCGCTGCGCGTGCCAGGCAATCCCATTATGGCAACTACTAGCCCCTATGCAAAATATTATTATGGCCATACGATGGGAATAGGCCGCAGAATTGCAATGGAGATAAAGGAGGCTATTGGGCAAAAGAGACTGCAGGATATTGTGACTTAACCTACCGCTCTATGGCTTCTTCAAAAAGTCCCTTTCTTACCTTGATTGGTATGTCATAGTATGCGGCCAGCGCTATGGAGTCAGAAGCACGATAATTGCGGAGAATAATCTCATCTTTTTTGCTCTTAAAGTAGAGATTTGCCCGCAGAACTGAGCCACTTTGGTAGACATGTACTTTGACCAGCAGAAGATCCTGCATTACGGCAATTTCTTCAACCAGGTTGTAGATAGTAGGTATACTGCCCTTGTCACCTTCTTGAAAACGTGAAATGTGCCTTGCCACCTCGCCGGAAAAAGCCCGCATCGGGAACTCTTTGCCTTCATTTGACTTTAATATAACGACTCCTTCAAGCCCCAGCTGATCTACGAACCCCACATAACTTATTTTGGCAAGAATGTATTCCTCATCCTCTTCAGGAGGGTTCGTTGACATTGTGTCGCTACTATAATAGACTTACCGAGAATTAAGGGTTTACGGATCTACGATAGGATTTAATTTGCAGTCGCAGTTAATTCATTTACGGTAATCAGACATGAAAGAAAAGAAATGGCAAGGTTTAAGGGAAAGCGGTTTTAGAGTCTTTTTCGTAGGCTTCTTCTCGCTTGTAATTGCGTTCATGATCTATAGCCGGCTCACGATACCTACTTCAGACCTACTGAGGGTTGAATCGCATCAGCTAATTGGGCTTGCATATGGCATGCTTGCCATAACTGCCGCTTCCATAGCATCGATGCTATACGGCGCATACATAATTTTCCGGTCAGAGCAGATCCGGACTGCACTAGACTCTACTGACAGCCTGATTTCATTTATCACAGGCCCATTTTCCAACCGAAACTATTGGAAAATTATGATAGTTGCTGCATTTGGTTATGGGATCTTTTTCGGCTTTCTCTCTCAGATACTTGTATACCGGCCGGATGTGTCTTTTACAGAAAAGGGGATCAAGGTGCCGTCCCTTGACTTAATACCATGCTGCGCTGCCCCTGGCTACATGCCCATGCTTACTTTCTACATTACTGATCATTTTTTGATCTTGATAATACCTATCAATGTGATTCTTGCTACTATTGTATCTTTGATGGTAGGCTTTAATGTGGCACTCAGCGACTTTGCATTTAGGTTAAAAAAGTCGCTTCAGACAAAGACATCCCTTGCCGCAGGCATTGGTGCCACAAGCGGCCTCTTTGTAGGATGCCCCACCTGCGCTGGTAGTCTCATTTCAGCCCTGTTTGGAATTGGAGTGGCAGGAGCAGGAGGCACAAGCGCAAGTGTGCTTGCCCCATTCCAGACGCTCTTTATAGCGGCGAGCATCCCTGCGTTGGTAGTAGCGCCATTTCTGACTGCTCGAAGCATCAAGTCGGCTTCAAGCTGCAACATTACCTGACTCTATTCTTGTGTTGCTACAAGCTCAAAC
>JBKPNF010000210.1:0-6984 GCA_046732455.1 Thermoproteota archaeon
AAAACAACCTAGCCACGCCTAAATGATGAACCGATGCAGCAATTACACAAGTAGGTACTTTTCTAAACCCGGTGACGTCAGCAGATGTGAAGAAGAGAACAAGAACACGTAATAGCATCATCTCAACGTAGGTTTGGAGAATCAGCTATTCTATTACCTGACTTCTTCTTAATCTTATTTAATGCAGCTTCGAAGTGTCTCATTGAGATCCGTAATTTACTTCCACTTTTTTGTCCGACATGCTCCTTTATTGCACTCATTGCAGCTGCATTTACCAGTGCGGCAATATCTGCTCCAGTCAGTCCATCCGTTATTTCTACCATCTTGTCAAGGTTTACATCTGAATCCAGCGGCTTTTTCTTTGTATGTATCTGGAATATATGCTTCCTTGCCTCCTTGTCAGGCACAAGCACTTCAAGTATCCTATCAAACCTCCCGGGACGCAAGAGTGCTTCGTCAATGATGTCTGGTCTGTTGGTAGCGCCAATAACAACAACACCCTTTAGGTCTTCCAAACCATCTAGCTCTGTCAGCATTTGACTAATGACGCGCTCTGTAACATGAGCACCACCTTCAGAACCTCCGCTCCTCCTCGGTGCTATGGCATCAAGCTCGTCAAAGAATATAACACAGGGAGCTGCCTGGCGAGCTTTTCTGAAGACTTCTCTAACACCCTTCTCCGATTCGCCAACCCATTTGCTTATTAGCTCAGGTCCTTTGATGCTGATGAAGTTGGCTTCAGATGTCGCTGCTACTGCCTTGGCTATCATGGTCTTACCAGTTCCTGGAGGACCATACAGGAGAATGCCTTTTGGTGGTTCTACATCCGCTTCGGCAAATAGGTTTGCATGCTTAAGAGGCCACTCTATCGCCTCCGCTAATTCTTCCTTCACCTGTTGCAGTCCACCTATATCCTCCCACCCAACGTTTGGCCTTTGTACGAGTACCTCCCGCATGGCAGAAGGTTGTACATCCCTTAGTGCTTCGTCAAAGTCTTGCTTTGTGATTTTGATTTTGTTTAATATCTCCGCTGGGATCTTGGGCTGTTCTAGGTTAATTTCAGGCAGTATTCTTCTCAGTGAGCGCATAGCTGCTTCTTTGCTCAAAGCTTCAAGGTCAGCTCCTACAAATCCATGTGTCACCTTTGCAATCGACTCGAGGTTGACATCCTCCGTCAGTGGCATGCCGCGACTATGAATCAATAGGATGTCCAATCGACCCTGTTCATCGGGTATTCCTATATCTATTTCCCTATCAAACCTGCCAGGGCGCCTAAGCGCGGGGTCAATTGCGTTTGGCCGATTTGTAGCACCGATAACTACGAGTTTGCCCCTTGACTTTATGCCATCCATCAATGTAAGAAGCTGCGAAACTACACGTTTTTCTACATCTCCTGAAACTTCTTCTCTTTTTGGTGCAATGGAGTCAATCTCATCGATGAAGATAATTGAAGGCGCATTTTCTTCAGCCTCTTTAAAGACCTCCCTTAAGCGTTCTTCGCTTTCGCCATAGAATTTGCTCATAATTTCTGGCCCGCTAATTGAGTAAAAGTTGGCGTTTGTTTCGTTGGCTACAGCCTTTGCGAGTAGTGTTTTCCCTGTTCCTGGTGGACCATGAAGCAATACCCCTTTTGGAGCTTCAATGCCGATGCGGTCAAATATCTCCGGATGCCTTAGGGGGAGTTCAATCATTTCCCTAACTTTTTGAACTTCATTCTTCAGTCCACCAATGTCCTCATAGGACACTCTAGGAATCCCCCTAGCTGCAGCCTTAGGAACAGAGCCGATAATGAATTCGGTATTGCTGTCAATCAATGATGCAGTATCAGTCGGCGAAGTGCTAGTAACAGCAAAGCCTATTCTTCTACCCATAATATTTAGGGGAATTATGTCTCCTCGGGTGACAACACGTCCATCAAGCAATTCAGGAAGATAGTCTTCTAGGCCCACGATGTTTAGCTCTTCAGTAGGTGCCAAAATTACCTGCTCGGCCTTTTTCACACTGACTTTACGCACACTAACAGTGTCGTCAATTCCGACGCCAATATTATTGCGAGTATAGCCATCAATCCTAATCACTTTTTTACTATAGTCATCACGCTGACTTGACCAGAGCAGCACATAGCTTTTCTTCTTGCCTGATATCTCTAGGACATCTCCTGTTGATAGATCCATCTCCTCCATCACTTTTGGATCTACCAATGCCATTCCCCTGCCCACAAATTTGGGGTTAGTCTCAGCTACTCTTAATGATACTTTATTACTGTTATTGTTATTGAGATTTTTCAATTCTATTTTCACCTCTCAATAAAAAATGGAGTAGATCTTAACCTATTTACTCCACTCTGACTTCTTTTGCCTTTGGCTTTGGAGGGGCTTTTAGCTTGATCTTCAGCTCCAGAATGCCGTTTGCATAGATAGCTTTTGCAGAGGTGTCATCTAGTGGTCCATTTATTGGAATGTTTGTGTGATATTTCTTCTCGCCCTTCTCTGCATGTATAGACACATACTCGTCTCCAACATTGACCTTGATATCTTGCTTTGTGACTCCGGGCATTTCTGCAGTGATGGTCAGCGTATTCTCTTTGTCATCTAGCACGGTGTCAACTAGTGGTTCTCTGACCCCACTTTGCTCCACCAATCCTCTTGACGATGGTTTCACATTGCCAAATTCCCTTACATGCGGCTTCCCATTAGGCCCAACGGTTATCTGATATCCGTAGTAATAGGGTCCTTGGACAGTCATCTCAGAGGGGCCGGTTTCTCTTATAGTTCTGAACATCCTGTTCAGCATCTCCTCCGCTTCGGCAAACTCTCTATCGATGCTCTCAAACATCCTCTTTCCGAAACCTATATCCCAATCTCTTGACATTTTGTAGTTCACAAGCCTATGTAATAGGCATTACATTATATAATTTTTTCGATGGATAGCAACCCTTTTATTACTAAATGTAAAACTATTACATGTCTAAAAGATGTACTCAGAGACAATATCTGTTCCAGAGGCTATAAGAAAAGTTCTAGCAAACAACCACGTTTATATGCAAGCGTTGGCTCTAGGCATCGCAAACTATACCGCGCTGGCTGAAAAAATCAAGCCTGAAATTGAGAAATTGGTTGGTTCCAAAGTAAACCTGAATACAATTGTGGTCGCTATCAAAAGATTTGCAGATGTACTGGAAAAGAAGAATCTACAGGAGCAGAATAGCAGCACGCATTTGACTGCGGCAAAAGCAAAGATGTCATTGACAGACAGTATTATAGACATCGACTTTAAAAAAGAAAATAATGACGATGACAATGATGTCTTGGCCCGTGTTTTAGATGAATTCTTTGAGCAGGACAGCAGATATAATCTTTTTCAAACGCATAATCACTTTTCCCTGCTTACAGAGGATGCAGATGAAATCAGGAGAATGGTTGCGGATGCAATACAAAGATTCGACGGCAGGATAAGAGAAGGCCTTTCCAAGATAACTGTATCTCTGACTCCCGATGATCAAAGTCAGTACCACATGCTGTCTCTTGTTTCAAATATATTATACAACCATCAAATTCCAATCCATAGCGCTTTTTTTACTGCAAATGAAATGGTACTGATAGTGAGTGATAAAGATGCAGCCAAGGCATATGACTTGATCAGAATGAAATTAGGATAATAATTTTAAAATGGTGTGTATAAAAATTGCTATGGGCAGTAGTATTTAGTCTGCCGACATTTGTGGCACAACCTTCCTAGATTAGGCTTGTCTCATATCCTTGCAGTACTGCTGCCAGATTACTTTCTCTCTATACCATATTTTGATACAAAGTCACTCATCGTATCGTTGGGCTCAACTTGAATTTTATCTGATGCTTGGAAATTTGACAGATAGTAGATAATGTAATTCAACTCGAAATTACTTGCCGTTAAATTAGTTCGCTATCATCGTATTGTTTCTCCTCCATCTACAACTAAGGTCTGACCACTGACAAAGGAGCAATAATCAGATGCAAGCACCAATGCTACTCCTGCAACTTCTTCTGGCTTGCCTGCCCTTCCAAGCGGGATAGAAGATACAATATCTACTCTTTGTTCAGTTGTCAATCTTTCCCAATTTCTCTGTGTAGCGATAGTTCCAGGAGCGACTGCATTGCATCTTATTCCATACTTGCCAAATTCAGCAGCTATATGCTTTGTAATTCCCAAATTAGCGGCCTTAGCCACGGTGTAGGGCGCGCCCTTTATGTATCCACTTATTGCAGGAGTGGATGAAATGTTGATTATAACTCCACGTCTCTTTTCGACCATTAAAGGCAGCACCTCACGGCAGCATCTATAAGTGCCTTTTGTATCCACATCCAAAACCCTTTCTAGAACTTCATCAGATATTTGATCAAATCCTACATCCCATAGATCATCTTTAATTGGATACCCTGCATTATTTACAAGCACATCGATTCGACCATAATTGTGGCGTACTTTGTTGACCATATCCCTCACCTCTGTGACAGAAGTTACATCTACCTTCAATCCCAAGGGGTTCGTTCCATATTCTTTTGAAAGCTCATCTACAACATTTTGAGTTTCACTTTGATCTCTTCCTGTGACAACCACGTTGGCTCCTTGTTCTGAATAAATATTTGCCATCGCTCTTCCATTGCCCTTAGTAGAGCCTGTTATTACTGCAACTTTATCGCTTAGCAGTTTCATCTAGTTATTATGCACTATCAGAGATTCACAGCCAGGGAATATTTATTATCATCATCGCAACAAAAATTGGTAGTTATCATTAGGGAGTCGGATTCACTCCACGCAACACCAGAGGGCATTGCCATATCTCTATGCATTGCTGCGTCATGACATAAGTCTCTAACACATTTCGAGAAGAGGATGCAGATTTAGACTAAAAGCTTCGCATCTCCTCCATCTCTAAAGGCCACTTCATGGCAACTCTAAATTGCACATAATATGGGTCAAATATAGACGCAAACCAAGCCAAAAGCGAGAATCCTATCACATCTTTTATAAAACCTATCCACCTATCATATAGCCAGTGGAAAATTTGCAGGGACTGAATAAAGATACTGACATTGACAGCTTTCTAATGGAACGTTTTAAGCGAGAGATATGGAGCAAGATTCCTCATCCAGAAGAAGAAGAAGAAAAATCAGATGGACCGAAAGTTGCTAACCCAACACCTCTGATAGACATCACGGAAGATTTGAAGCAGTGTGCAAGAACCGAATATGGCTTGGATCTTGCCGATAAAGATCTTCAAGTTTTCGGCAAATTTGATTCAAACTTGCTTGCGGGCTCGATCAAAGTAAGGCCTGCAGTACGCATAGTCTATGATGCCATTGCATCAGGCAAACTGAAGCGCGGACAGACAATAATTGAAGCGACCTCAGGTAACTTTGGGATCGCTCTTGGTCAGATCGCTATGCTCGGCCTAGATGTCGTTACGCTCGTATCTAGGAAGCTTCAGGAAGGAGTATTTGAGGAGTTGAGAAATGAGAAAACACACATCATAAACTTGGATATGGACATTTGTCCTGCTCCAGGTATGAAAGTCAATCCAAATCTTTTGGCTGCTAAAGCAACCGCATCAAACATTCGCTCACAGCTCATGGAGATTGGGTTTGACCCTGCCATTTTCGATAAATCACGCTCGGAGGTAGAAGAACTTCTAGCTAGACAGGATATAATAAACTTGGCAAAGCTTCTTGCGAAGATCTACGGTTGTTTCTGCCCAGAACAGTACGACAACGAGCTCAACATTGAGGTACACAGAACTGTGACTGCCCCGGAGATAGACCAGCAATTGATTGAACAAGGCCATTCGATGGCTGAATTCAAAGTCGTCTGTACCTTTGGTACAGGTGGCACCTCAGGTGGGTTGAGCAGATACTTGATGGACAAATATGGAAAGAAATCACTACATGTAGTCTTTCCACTTAGTAACCAAGATGTCGCAGGAATAAGAACTAAAGGGAAGGCAGCCGGCTTGAAGTTCTACGAGCCGGAGCGATATGGTGGACAACATGAAGTAGATTTTGGGCAGGCAAAACGTCTGTTGAAGTTTTTCGTAGACAAAGGATATGATATAGGAGAAAGCAGTGCCCTTGCACTTTACGCGGTGATGCAGATGGCGAATTTCGGTGGAGATGGAGGAAGAAAGTTTGTAGTAATAATTGCAGATGGAATCCAAAAGTACAGAAGCAGCGTTGAAATGATGCAAGAGAAGCGGGAGGACCGTAAAGAGATTCCTCTACAGGAAGCTGTCTCGAATATCGAAAACTACAACAGAGTTCTTTGGATTCACACAATGTATACTCCTCGCAAGGAGGGAGTAGAGTTAATTGCAAACTCTCTGGGTGTTGATGAAAGCAAAATCTCTATCCCAAAGGCCAGTGATGTGGAGGAACTTTTAGCAACCCAAAAGATTCCAGAGGAACTTAATAATGCATTGAGCGGAGAAGGAAATAATGGGAAAGCATTGCTCGTCTGCATGATGGGTAATACTTCGCTCAGAGTTGCCGAAGTACTTGCAGAAAAAGGCATTGTAGCTGAAAGCTTGACTGGTGGAATTTCAGCACTTTCTCAAGATAAAGGTAAGCAAATTTCTGAATTGGTGCGGATAGCGACAGAATAATGGAGGCATTCTGAGAGATATAAGCGGACTATATCCAATTGGCGCGTATTGTGGAAGCATAATGTTACTCGAGTCACCTTGAGTACTTCTTCTATAGTTGCTATAGCGAGCATTTGACTCAGATTCTAGATATCTCTTATGCTCATTGATGCAAGTCTAGTTTTGAATAGTTTGACCACGGACAAAATGATGAGATGCTTATTGGCTAATGAGCAACAATAGTCTGGCTCTGCTCGCGCATAAATTCTGTCAGGTAATGAGGCCCTCCCGTTCCTTTACCCCTAGTTCCGGAGTCCTTCCATCCACCAAATGGCTGGCATCCGACCATTGCGCCAGTTGTTGCGCTTGCC
>JBKPNF010000211.1:0-4360 GCA_046732455.1 Thermoproteota archaeon
CGAGATCTACACAGTCCGAGGATCGTCGGCAGCGTCAGATGTGTATAAGAGACAGGGATGCTGGGTGATAGAGGGAAAGGAGAAGGGCGAGGAGGACAAGGTCTTGGTAAGGAGCGACGGCACAGCAACATACATTGCAAAAGACATTCCCTATGCTGCGTGGAAGTTAGGGTTCGTTGAAGATCCCTTCCACTACCAGGAATACACAAAACAGTGGGACGGCACAACGCTTTATGCTACAACCCTTGATGATGGGAGCAGCAGGTCGGTTGATAAAAAATTCAATGGTGGTGATCGGGTGATAACGATAATTGACTCGAGACAGTCACGACTCCAGAGGATAATCTCACAGGTGCTTTCAAAGATTGGAGTTGGCGGCAGCAACAGCCACAAATATTTCCATCTCAGCTATGAGGCAGTGACGCTCAGCTCCGATACTGCCAAGGAGTTTGGAATCAGTATCGGGGATAGACAGTTTATGCATATGTCAGGCCGAAAGGGGATTTATGTCAATGCCGACTATGTGCTTGATGCTCTGCACTCCAAGGCATACAAGGAAGTCCAGACTAGAAACCCTGATTTTCCGGATCAGCAGCTAAATAAGATAGCTGAGGAGATCTCGATATCCGCTATACGCTACAACATGATAAAACAAGACCTTGACAAGATAATTACCTTTGACATTAAAGACTCTCTGAGCCTAGAAGGCGACACAGGCCCCTATTTGCAGTATGCATATGCTAGGTCCCAGCGCATACTAGAAAAGTCAGAACAAGGCATTATTGCAGGAAGAGCCAACTTTGCATTTGAGAGGCTGACACATGAGTCAGAGATCGCTTTGATAAAAGAGATAGCAAAGCTTGACCTTGTGGTTGAGAATACAGCGAAGTCGCTCTGTCTCAAGGCGCTTGCTCGCTATGCCTACAACCTTGCGACTACATTCAATCTTTTTTATGAAAAGGTGCCAGTGCTAAGAGAACAGGATAACGCGGTGAGGACTGCTCGCCTCGGCCTCGTCAAAGCCTTTGGCATTGCTTTGAAGAATACACTTGAAGTACTTGGAATAGCCGCGCTTGATCGAATGTAATAATGTGTCAATAGGCATAAACCATTGACTGTGTTGAAGCCCGTGCTATTTTAGATATATTTACGAGCCTTTGTGCTCATGGTGTGGCAGTAGCAGGCGACATCAAGATTGTCGTCATCCATTTGAAAGATGAGAATTTTTCACAGGATCTGATTTTTGCGGAAGTTTTACAGGGGGTTCTGTAATAGCCCGAAAGTAATCCTAATGTCTGCCATCATATTAATATTATACATACCAACTATTACGTAGTACTTTTTAGATTCGTTTTTATTCCATACGTGCAACTATCCGCTTGCCTTGACAAAGATCGAGGAAAGATCTTATGTGCTGCTGTTCCATACACCGCGCAAAAAGTGGCTTACTAAAGTAGCATGGGACAAAAAGCTCCACACGCACCTGGGGATAATTGATGTCTCTTCCACGATCGGCATGGAGTACGGTTCGGCAGTCAGGACTACGGAAGGGAAGCTCATTTTTCTTATGGAGCCTACCATACATGATTTTATAATGAAGTCAGAGCGTAAAACACAGATAGTTTATCCAAAGGATTTAGGATACATTGCAGCACGAACTGGGCTCAAAAACGGCTCAAAGGTGGTCGAGGTTGGGACCGGCAGTGGAGCCCTTGCAACTTTCATGGCAAGCATTGTCAAGCCAGATGGCCACATTTACAGTTTTGACGTCAATTCTGAGTTCATGGAAATAGCAAAGCGCAACCTCGAGAAGGCCGGTATGGACAAATACGTAACGATCTGTCAGCATGATCCGCATCAGGGTATCGATATCCACGATGCTGACATAGCAACAGTAGACCTTGGTGATCCGTGGACAGTAATCGATCAAGTGTATGGCGCGCTAAAAGGCGGAGGTGCATTTGTAGCTATCTGTCCTACAATGAATCAGATCGAAAGAACGGTAGCACAGTTAAAGAAAAGCAGTTATGCCGATATAGACTGTGTAGAACTTATGATGCGCAATATGGAGGCAAGGGAGGGAATGACCCGTCCGTCGATGAGGATGATTGGACATACGGCGTACCTTGTCTTTGCAAGGAAGGTGGAAAAGCTGCAGGAAAGGATTCAACAACCAGCTAGCGAAGAAGAAGCTGCAAACAAAAAAGAAGTGTCAGAATAGTCACCAAGCAGCTATAGGGTTTGCAAATATGATGAAACTATAAAAACTCCTCAATTATAATTGAGACACCAAATGGAAGGTTTCAGATATTGGGTATACTTCTAAACCGATAAAGGCCATATGGTATGATTAGATTCGCCAACTATCCAGGCAAGAATGTCTCTCAGACGACTACCTTTGAACATAATTCTAGTAGTAGATGGGGATTTTCAGACCATGGGGCAAAAAGCATCTTTTATTTTTACATTAAAGGTCATATGTGTGAGTTATGGAAAATTGTATGTATTAGTAATATTTTATGATTTTTTTAGAGAAAACTGTTATAGTTGTTTCACAATACTTCCTGGCACATGAAGCGAGATAAAATGACTATCTACAGTGAGATATTTTCTGTTTTTATCCAAAACAAAAGTATATGTTGCCAAAAAATTCGGTGGATCTTTTTGAATTCTGCGTTCAGCCGGCGACTCTATATGCGCGAGATAATTCTCATTCTAGTACTCCAATTCGTGATTCTGATGATAATTGAAATTGATAGGTACCATCTGTGTCAGCGATTAGGAATAGCTGAATAGATCTAATTTCTTTCATTTTTTACCAAACGGAAAATCTGAGTTTTTACCGACTCCCAAAGACCGGCCTAACATTTATTGAAATCAACCATTAAAGTTTTGTTTAAACCTCAAGTTGTCTCTCTTTTGGTCAACTGTCTTTTTTTAATCTTTTTTCGAGTTCTTTTGTGGTTCTTCTTGAATATTCGTGTTTTTCAAATGTCTTTTAATCATACCCTGCAACCTCTTCATCCACTTGATAACCCCTCATCAGCATAGTGCGTATGTGTCGTCAGGAACTCATTCATGGACTGACAGAAGAAGGCAGGTATTCTTACCTCCCCATTCACTGTTAATACTATTGGCAAGGTTGAGTGAAGGAAATCCTCCTACAATTATAGTCCATCCTGTTGTTGGTGCCATATGCTTGATAGGGGAAGTTTATCAAATATACTCGTATGCTTGTTTGCAGTACCCGCATGTATCACTATCCCTGCATTTTCTTCAACAAATCCTGCTTCATTTGGATAAACTCTGCTTCCGAAATGATGCCCTTTTCTTTTAGTGTAGCTAGCTTAGTTAATTCATCAGCTAATGATATCTGCTGGTTAACAATCGTGGTAGAAGACAGCGCTGCTGCTTTCTTTGCTCCATCTATCCTTTCCCTAATAACTGTAAAAAGTCGTTCTCCTTTATCTTTTGGCAAAGCATCAATTTGTCCATCTTCACCTCGTCCCCAAGCGATCAGTCCGCTGGTTTTACTAACTCGGCTCATTTCGCTCAGCCCCGGAGCCAGGATTAGAACTGTAGATGAGAAAACACCTTTTTCCAGTTTGACACTGGTCATCTTGTCGTATGGAATATCCTCGATATTTTCGCGCATTTTCCAGCATAGTTTGATTTCTGATTACTACAGGCCTGTCAGTTGCAAAAACTATTTTAGGTGTAGCCAACGCGGAGCCACCTGGTTTCATTCTAGATTGCTTCGCAACAAATATGACTCTTTCATCTTGATTAAGCCTATTGGCAATTTTACGAATTTCCTCTAATTCATCTCTGTCGGTAATATCAGTGATAAAATGTACTTCGGATTCGTCTTTTTTTCCAAAGCCAAAAGGCATGTAACTTGGGAAGTAATGGAAGTATCTAACTTAGTTTGCTTGAATCAAAGATCTTGGACAAAAAAAGTTCGTTACGTTTTCTTAACTCTTCTATCCTCCTGAGTGCAAGTCTGACTGCATTGTAAAAAGTTATTATTTGCATCTTAGTGATCTTAAGTCTCTCCTGTCGATAAACGAGATGATGTAAGCCCCATTGGTTTGACTGCAAAAGATCTGGGTATAATGCTCCAAAGCAGGAAATGACGGCTTTGTAACATACACTAAATGATTAATTTTCTTAGTCAGATGGACAGACGCAGCAGACTCAGCCGGTCGCAATTCAGGCTGTAGTCAAAGGATCGCTCAAAGCTCTATCGAGACCCATTATCTCTACTGCTCCTCCTTCTCCTCCTTCTTCACCTCCTTCACCTTCCTCTACTACTGCTCCTCCTTCTCCTCCTTCTTCACCTCCTTCACCTTCCTCTACT
>JBKPNF010000212.1:0-13054 GCA_046732455.1 Thermoproteota archaeon
GCGTTTCCCAATCATGCGTGCTTGACGTTAGGGCTACATATCAGCATCTTGCTTTTCTTGCCGCTAAGGAGGGTGTGCAAATCATGGTAAAGAGTAGTGTCATCGATGTTATCAAAGAGGGCCACAGAGTAGCCGGCCTTAAGGCAAGCACACCTATGGGAAAGCTCACTGTACGATCGACCCTAGTCATAGATGCGAGCGGCTTTAGCACGTCCGTTGGCCGCAAGGCCGGGGTGGCCGATCAGTGGAAGCGATATGGAGTAGGCGCAGAGTATGAATGCTATTGCGAGGGCTTAGACAGCACTACATGGGTTCTTATGGTAGGGCAAAAGTATTCAGACGCAGGATATGCATGGCTGTTTCCTCTCTCTACAAATAGGGTGAGGATAGGAGTAGGCATTGGTAGACCGGAATCAAAGGCAGAGCCACTTGAAATTTTGCACGAGATAATTGAAAAAAGGTTCAAACCCCTTGAGAAGGTTAGCGGCGGTAAGATACAACCCATAGAACTACACTATGGATTTATACCAAACGAAGGAGTCAGGCGTAATAGTATTGCAGATGGCCTGATAATGGTCGGCGACTCTGCTGGCCAATCAAATCCCCTAGTGCTGGAAGGCATACGCTACGCAATCGAATTTGGGAGGCTAGCAGGGAAGGTTGGGGCCGATTCGCTTTCACAGAATTCGGATAGAGAGTCTTTGCTAGAATACGAAAGGTCATGGAAGGCAAAGGTAGAGTCGAAGATACAATCTGCCCTTAGGGTGCAGATGCGTTGGCTTAGGCTGACTGACGAAGAATGGGACAAAGAGATAGAAATTCTACGGGAGATGACAGTGAATGAATTTTTGGACTTTATCAAGGCTGATTTCAGTGCATCCAACATTATGAAGCTTGCACTGCACCATCCTAAGATGGCTGCGCGTCAATTATTCAGCATGATTCTGAAGAGCTAATGTGAAAGTATTTCAATAAACTATGGTTGGTAGGTTTTTTTGCGCATCTCTCCGGCTTAGCTCAAATACGGTGATTTACCTTAGAGATGATGTATATATACTGTAGATGACTGTAGGCCATGCAATCGATTCCTTCAACCTAAAGCATTCTGTATATGTATGGTTGTATTATTCTCTTCTAAGGGCCACAATAGGAGAGAGCCTTGACGCCTTCCATGCAGGATATATACCCGCAATAAGACTGAGACCAACAGATATCCCCCACACAGTTGCGAGGTCTGTAGGAAGGAAGACAGGCGATATATTGCCTATACCGTTACCGGTATCACTGTTTGATCCTCCAGCTGAACCCAATCCTGCAATTAATACATAGCCACTAGCAATACCTGCAAGCAATCCAAAAGTGGCTCCAAGAATACCTATCATTAGAGCTTCTGCCATAAAAAGGCTCAGGACATTACTATTCTGCGCTCCAATAGCCTTCATCGTGCCTATCTCCTTTGTCCTTTCCATTACTGACGTGTAGAGAGTTGTAATGATTCCTACTGCTCCCACAAGAAGGGCTACAAGCGCAATTCCTAGTATGAAGACTGTGAAGCCGCCTGTAAACTGCCTTATCGTCTTCAGTATGGCTTCAGGGGATGTGACGCCTATATCATTTCCATACAGTTTCCTTATTTCCTCTTCAACGTTTTTCACGAACTCGCCAGATTGCGCAGCTACCAAGAAACCGTCATACTTGCCTGATTTATGCATTAGAGCGTTTCCTGCATCTTCGTTGAATACAACTGCGTTATCAATTGTTGGGTTACCGGTTGGCTTCATAATTCCTCTTACTACGAAGCTTCTAGATTCTTCCTGCTGACTGCCATTTTCATCAACGAATGAATATGTAGCTCTCATTGTTTGACCAATGGTCGCAAAAGGTGAGTTCTCACCTGGAGGATAGGCTATCTGGTCAGCTATGTAAATGGCAGATGGGTCACTTGAGCGGATTGCAGAACCTTCTTCGAATTCCAGAGTGGGTGCTATGATGTAGAGCTTGGTTGGATCAATGGAAAAAATGGATTTAGAAAGACTCTTTCCAGATGATTCTAGTTGTACTTGACCTTGATAGGATGAGATAACATCGCTTACAAAAGGAAGAGAGCGGAGCCTCGTCTCGACAGCTGTGTTTAATGTAATCTTAGGAACAGGAGGCGGGCCTCCACCTCCGAAAGGACCAGATGCGGCCTGATCCTGCTGAGCACTGGACACAAACAGTATGTTTGGAGCAAGCATACTAAAGGATTCATCAATAAACTTTCCAAAACCAGCGCCAAGCCCATTTAGAGCAACCATGAGACTGCTTCCTACAACAACCATTAGTATAGTAAGGATAGATCTCACTTTTCTTTCCTTTAAAGCATCAAATGAGAGTAAGAAAATCTCCTTGATATTCATCTAGGTCACAACTCCTTCTTTATTTCTTATTTTGGTCTTTTTGCTCTTGTAGGTCGGACTGGTGCAGGCACATACACACAATGCTATTTGCACATGCCGCATATTGTACATAGAAAGGAATCCAGCCCAATCAAAGAGGAATGTTCTCTGATCAGTCATTTGTTGAAAATCTCTTTTTCGACTGTTCCATCTTTAATGTAGATAGCTCTATCAGTTGCCTCTGCAAGTGCGGTATTATGAGTCACCATAACAATTGTTCTTTTGTATTTTTGTGAAAGAATGTGGAGGAACTTGAAGACTTCACTTCCAGTCTTTGTGTCCAAATTCCCAGTTGGCTCGTCTGCAAGAATTATTGTAGGATTGTTCATTAATGCTCGAGCTATTGCAACCCGCTGCTGCTGACCTCCACTCAAGTTAGACGGCTTAAAATTGGCTTTATCTCCTATTCCTAGCATTTCAAGAAGCTTTTTGGCACGACGAACGCGGTTGCTGCTACTCGTGCCTTTAATAATTCCGGGTAACTCAACATTTCTTTGAACCGTAGTTCTGTTGATTAAATTGTATGATTGGAATACAAAGCCAATCATTCTGTTTCGTATAGTGGCAATTTCAGAATTGCTCAACGAGAAGATGTCGACGCCCCCAATGAAAACCCTTCCAGAGGTTGGTCTATCCAAGGCGCCAATCATATTCAAAAGGGTGGACTTGCCGCTTCCAGAAGGACCAACAATGGCTAGAAACTCGCCTTTGTTGACCTTGAAAGTGACGTCTCTGAGTGCTATCACTCTTCCAGCAACAGAATCATATACCTTGAATAGTTTGTTTACCTCCATTGCTACATTGTCCCCACTTTTGGTCTCATGCTGATAGAAAGAGTGAATTCTTTTGCTATCAACTTCCTTGGTCATCAGAACATGTTCATGTGGTTTTAACAGATATATAGACATGGTGCGAAATCTTGCCCATATTAACGTGATATAGGCTTTTATTGCCGTATAAATTAGATCTGCCGGTGGTTCTTGCAAGACATTGGGCTTGTAAGCTGCTAATGACTTCTAGATTAAGAGCCAATAATCGTAATTATTTTTTTTCTTTTGGGTCTTTGACTTGTATTATCCTTTTGCTTTTCGGACCTATCCAATATTATTTCTATATGACTAATTTGTCATTTGCTAACAGGGCATACGGGCAAGAAGGAACTGTCGATGTTGGAGACGGTCGAGTTAAGATAGGACACGGGCAAGAAGGAACTGTCGATGGTGAACGCTCTGAAGGGAGCAATGTCAACAACAACAAGGGGGATGGGGCTCTTACTCCACCCAAATCAAGGCAACACACCAGAAGCGAGGACAGTCTGCCCCATCAGGAAGCACAGCCTACCACAACTGCTCCTGCTACCACAACTGCTCCTGCTACCACAACTGCTCCTGCTACCACAACTGCTCCTGCTACACCAAAAGCAAATGCCATAAGCGAGGAGAATTCCTCTGACCAGTCGACTGGTCCTGTAAGGTTCACATTTGTAGACTCGTTTTGGACAGACTATACTTCACTTGGGGGAGTCATTGCAAGTACATCCTCTGAAACTACCACAGCGCAGCCACTACCACCAGCAATAAAGCAGGAAGCAGGGCCTGGAGAAGGAGAAGCCGTCTTAGCAATTGTCCTAAAAAACAAAGGCTTTTCAGATGCAACGAGCATAAGCGGTTCTCTTGATTTACCGTCTGGCTTCAGAGCCCTTGTTACTCCGGAAGATGTAGATTCTGATACCGCATTAGCAAGCTATGATGGAATAGTGAAGGCAGGTCAGACCTTTACCCTCTACTTTCGCGTGGAAATAACAGCAGATTCTCAGGTAGGTAGAGAATATACGGGTGAGCTAAAAATTCGGTACTTTAAGGTCGACGAGCAGCAAGACGAAGACATAAGATCAACTACATTGGATATTCCATTCCGGCTAAGCGGCAAAGTTGTTTTGAGTACTGCTGCTGTTATGAGCTCCTCTAATAACAGTATGCAGGGAACAGAGTCCAGCTTATCCCAGATGGTAAGTGTCGACCCTGGTACTGTTAATCCATTGAAAATAGAAATCAGCAATAACGGATCAGCTATTGCTACAGGAGTAATAGTAAATGTGCTGCCATCCAGCACTATATCCTCTTCTACTGCTCAAAGCGGTGGAGATGGCAGCACCAGTGCTAATAATAACAGCGCAGAAAGTACAACCTCTGCACCTGTACAACAACCGCTGTCGTCATCATCCTCTCCAGCAACTATGGTGATTGTTGGCCCGCCTACGTTTAACATTGGTCTTATAGATGCAAATGAAAGCAAGGAAATAGTGCCCACAATCTTTCCTGCAGATACAGCAGCTGGGACACTTACAACTTTGAATATCCAAATTTCATATAATGATGCGTACGGAAACAAGAAGAGTCAAAACCAAGTTCTTGGTGTCCAGATATCCCCTGAATCACCCCAGTCAGGCTTGAATGTTTTACCTACTAGTTCGGCATCATCGTATAGACTGCCAGAGCCCTTACTGCCTGCATTAACGCATACTAGCTTTGGCTCTTCTCCCAGCAATAACAGGACAAGTGGAAGTGACAGCAGCAGCAGTACCAGTACAAATTCGTCATCATCAACTCAAGCCCAGTCAATACAAATCGCTGCCGGGAGCGTTCAGGATCTATCATTTGCCATCGCAAATAATAATAACGCAGGAGTATCGATATCCGATGCACTTGTATCTCTTACCAGTGAATCAAGTGCAGTCAGAATTTTAGGCGACTCACGCTGGAATCTACACAACATAGCTGGCGGCTCGCAGCAGGAGTTATCTACTCAGGTGTATGCTTCTACATCTCTGATCGGAAGCCCGGTGTTTTTTACGGTAACCATGCAATACATACGGAACGGCAACGAGATGAGGACAGAATCCTTCCAGCTTGGGGCGATAGTCGTTGGGAACATTAAGATAAGCGTAAACGATGTTACAATTAGTTACATAGGAGATACTCCGACCCTTGTGGGCAACCTCCTAAATGAAGGAAACACCCCAGCCCTGTTTACCAAGATAGAGCTACTTCAACCAGCTACACAGGGGAAACCACAATTATTGCGTCCAACTGTCTCTTCGGAATTTCTTGGAGACTTGGCTGTGAATTCCCCACTTGCCTTCAATATTCCCCTGCAGATCACGCAGCAGAACACAACGCAAGAAGTCACGGGCGACGGTTATCCAATTTCACTTAGAATTACCTATAGCGACGAGCTGAGGAATGCCCATGAATTCGTGGTAGATGAAACAATTAACCTTGAACCCCTACAACCAAGGACAGGTCAGCAGGCAGGCCCGATCTCACAACAAAATGGTGGAGTCAATAATGGATTCGTGGATGCTTACTGGGCAGACAGCGTGGCGACATCTCCTGCTACTACTAGTAATTTATCAAATGCCGCAGGGTCGATAGCTTCAACATTACCATCTGAAAGAGAGGTAGGCCCAGGTGAAGGGCCATCTTTTCTTGCCGTGGTCCTAAGCAATACAGCCTTTTCAGACATAACTGGGATAATCGGCTACCTTCAGCTTCCTGAAGGGTTTGCCGCCACGACAACGCCTACTGCAGCAAGCGGTACTAATGATGCCTCTGCTAATACGAGCTCAGGTCAGACATCGATTGCTAGTTTGAGCAGCATCGTAAGAGCCGGGCAGACATATACGCTATATTTTAAGGTGAACGTGCTAGAAACAGCGCAAAAAGGCTTTCATCAGGCTTTATTAAGGATCAATTACTTCAAGGTCCCAGAACCGGAGCCTGGTACATACAGGGTACAAACTATAACCGTGCCGTTCGAGCTTCCGGGCAAAGTTATACTGGATGCATCGTCAGAGACAAATGACCTTGTTCCGGGTGAACCCAATGAGGTCAAATTGATGATAAGGAACAGGGGCACTGCGGATGCCCACAGCGTTATCATCAATATCAAGGCTATAGGTGGCAGCATCATTACCAATGAGGTCGGAGATGAGGGTAGCACAAGCCAGAACGACGCTTCTGGCAATGAGAGCAGCACTGTCGGACAGGCCAATCAGCAGAACCAGCAACAACAACCACCACCTTCTGCTGCAGTAGCCAGTGTGGGTGCAAGAACTTTTAACATCGGAACAATTCCGGCCAATGGATCCGCTCAGATAACCACGACAGTTTATCCATCCACCTCGGCTGGAGGGACTCTGCAAAACCTGGACATTGAAATATCATATAACGATGCAAATGGGAACAGAAGATCAACACCTCTTTCCCTTGGATCCAGAGTGCTACCAAATCCACCAGAAGGCGGCTTGAGCGTCGCTCCGTCCTCAGCCCACATACGAGATCAAGCAAGAATCATTCTTGCTTCTATAGTCACTGGCTCTACAACTGGCACGGCTGCTGCTAATACGACCAGCAATGACTCTTCAGAAGTTACCATAATTGCAGGCCGGGCGGCCGACATGAATTTTAATATTACCAACAATAACAGAAACCCAATAACTGACGTTGTTGTTACGCTTGTTCCAAGATCTGACTCTCTGGAAATCCTTGGAAATTCAAGGTGGACCTTACAGGAGCTAAGTGCGCAGAGCAAAGCGCGATTCTCAACGCGGGTTTTTGCCTCCGAGTCTCTTATTGGAAGCCCAATTTCCTTTGAAGTCAGAGTACAATACATCTCAGGCGATCAGATAAAATCTGATTCTTTCTCGATAGGAGGCAACGTAGTAGGTGAGATAAAAGTCGACATAAACGACCTCTTAATCAGATATATTGGAGATGTTCCGAACCTTACTGGGAACCTCCTGAATCAGGGAAATACAAAGGCATTATTTACCACAATTGAGATTCAAAGTAATAATCCTACAGCAGCAAATCAGAGCAGCAGCAGTAGCAGCATCGTGCCAATAACATATACGCCCCAATACCTTGGGGATCTGGAAGATAATTCTCCGCTACCATTTAGTATCCCTCTGGCAATTGGCATCAATGGCAATAATGGCAGTAGTAGCAGTAGCGGACTCGGCGCCGGAACTTACCCAATTTCACTTAGAGTTACCTATAGCGACGAGCTGAGGAATTCCCACGTAGTGGTTCTAAATAGAACGGTCTCATATAGCCCGCCACAGCAAGAAGAGAACACTCCCAACCAGGGGTTCCTTGGCTTTGGCTCATCTGCTTCACAAAGCGGCTCAACTACGTCTGTTCTTCCGCTTGTATTAATATCTGCTGCGTTAGTGGCAGCTGCTGTTGTCATCATAATAATAATGAGACGCAGGTCAAAAATGAAAAAGATTTCTAGACTTATGGGCGGTCAAGAAGATGCTGACGATTTTGAAGTATCTTCGGACGAGTATCTAGACCCTTCAGATAAAGATGAATCTTCACGTAAGCAGTAAGATAATGAGTCGTTGGTTTCCGGGACACATTTAAGTCGCGATTATAATGAGGAAGAAATTCCATAAAAAGTCAATACATGCAAAGCTGGGAAATAGTACTGTCTGAGATCATATTTCGAAAAATTCATGGCGGTAGGATAACATCGAGAAGTTACTATTGCAAAAGACATACCATCTTCTACTCTTTGCAACTACGTTCCTCCAATAACTTTTCAAATGCGATTGCTAGAAGTTGGGGGTTTATGGCAGACTTTCTGAGTAAAATTCTTGGTTATAGAGAGAGATACCAGCATCTACCATATGTTGAAAATCCTCCTCTCTAACGCTCTTTTTTAATACCTGCGAATCCAAACTCACAATATGGATTACAATTAAAATCCAAAAGAACCCGCTCTTTTCATTTTAACAATAATATTTTTAGCAGACCCAAATGTAAGGTTTTTATACCTTACAAAAAAAGCATGTCATGTCTTGGCTGGAGAAACCGCCGCAGACTTTACTCCAATTTTCTACATGCTTGGTTTCGGGCTATTAGCTTCTGTACCTGCTTTGATATTGTCACGTCTTCTATCGCCAAGACGACGCTATAACCCAGTAAAGTTCCTACCGATGGAGTGCGGCCAAATGCCGACAGGAGAGGGCAGGTCTCATTTCATGATGCAGTATTACGCTTACATCTTGATGTTTGTTGTGTTTGACGTAATGACTATATTCTTGTATGCTTGGGGAACTGCCCTCTTTAACATTCCTCGTGCCGCTACGCTTCCGATCATCGGATTTCTCGCAATAATGTTTGCCGCTATGGGATATGCACTATACCTTGCAGGGAGAAAGGGAATTTGGTGATACCGCTGACAAGCATTATATATCTATGTTGTGAAAAAATTAACCAGGAGGACTGGCATAAATAATGAAAAAAGAACTTGTAAGCCCCACGAACTTTAACGTCCTTGTAAGCAAACTCAGCGACGTGCTGGTCAGAGCACTTGACGCACCACTAGGCTATGCCATAAATTGGGGTAGAGTCTGGTCGCTATGGCCAGTCCATCTTGAAACTGCATGCTGCAGTGTAGAATTTGGTGCTGCTTCAGGTCCAAGATACGATGTCGAAAGGTTTGGTATTATCGAAGCTTTCGGCTCACTGCGCCAGTGCGATCTTATCGTGGTGCAGGGGACAGTTACAAGGAAGATGGCCCCTCGATTGAGAATGGTCTATGACCAGATGCCCGAACCAAAGTACGTGATCGCAATGGGTGCTTGCGCAATTACAGGCGGACTTTACATTGACTCATATAATGTGCTGCCGGGTGTGGATGGCATAGTCCCAGTAGATGTGTATGTCCCTGGCTGTCCTCCAAGGCCTGAAACACTTATTCAAGGCACCATGCTACTGCAAGAGAAGATCAAAAGATCCAAGATAAGATAGCAGCATGAGCACTAACAACAAAGAAGAGGTAAGCAAGCTGGCAGCGAGCAACCAGTCAAAGCATTCTACCTCTACCCCTAATGATACCGCCACTAAACCAGCACCACAATCATCCACTCAGCCAAACATGGATGCGGCCAAGCCTTCACCGACTTCAGCTACATCGACAGCGGCTGCTACTGGTGGTGGTGGTGGTGCTGCTGCTGCTGCTGCTGCTACCGCCAAACCAAGCGCCGCAGCTCCAGCTGCAAAAACACAGCCTGAGCCTCCGCCTTTTGAGAAAGGGCTTGTGGAGCAGATAAGAAGCAAGTTTGGTGACTTAGTCAAAGTAGTTTTCATCAAGCCACTTCGGATAAAGATACTGGTCGAACCACAAGACATCGTCGGAGTGGCAAGCTTTCTGCGTGATAGCATGGGATTTGATCATGCCGAGTCTGTCGCAGGCACAGATTATCCAAAGGACAATCAGATCGAAGTAATTTACCATTTAGGCTCTTATTCCAGGGAAGAGCTCGCTGCACACATTCTTTGGCTTACAACTAGAACTGACAGAGATGATGCGCGGCTCCCAACATTAATTAACGTCTACAAGAGTGTGGAATATCACGAAAGGGAGTGCTATGAAATGCTGGGTATATACTTTGAAGGACATCCTAGAAATGAGCGGTTTTTACTGCCGGAGGACTGGGCTGATATTCCGCCGCTAAGAAAAGACTTCAGGATAAAGGGGAGGTAGCAAATATACTAGCATGACAACTATTGAAGAGAAGTATGAAGAATCAAAGAGGCTAGGACTCCAGATAGTAAAGGAGTCTGAAGACGACCGTCTGATGACGCTCAGCGTTGGCCCACAACACCCTGGCTCAGGTCACTTCAGGTTTGTTATCAAAGTTGATGGTGATTATATCGTGTATTGCGATCCAGACCCCGGCTACGTCCACCGCGGAGAGGAAAAGATGTCTGAGTATAGAAACGTCATCCAAAACATACCCCATCTTGAGAGGCCAGTAATCCATGATTCTTCAAATATCACTTATTCCTACAGTCTTGCAATTGAAGAGCTTGTTGGAATCGAAGTACCTCGACGTGGTCAGTTCATTAGAGCAATAGCCTCAGAGCTTAATCGCCAAGTCTACACACTCTACTGGCTTGCAATCTATGGCATATTCCTTGGTCATTCTACTATGTTCATGTGGCCCACTGGCGATAGGGAGCTCATGATTGACCTCCTTGAAGCACTCACCGGCGCAAGGGTGACACATGCCTTTAACATTCCCGGTGGAGTCAGAAATGACGTGCCAGAGGGTTTCAAGGATAGATGCATGAGGCAGATAAGACACCTCCAGAAGCGCTTCAAAGAATATGAGGACATTTTCTATAACAACCCGCTTTTCAGGCAAAGGACTGAAGGGGTGGCTGTGCTATCAAAGGAAGATGCCATCAAGCTTGGGGTAACAGGCTCTGTTCTACGTGCATCTAGTGTTCCATTTGATGTGCGCAAGGCTGAGCCGTATGACATCTATAATGAGATTGATTTCAAGGTACAGTACATGAAGACAGGCGACTGCTTTGCAAGGTCATATGTCCCGTTGCTTGATATGCAAGAGTCATGCCACATCATAGAGCAACTGCTGGACAAAATGCCCGCCTCAGGTGAAGTGCGGGCCAAGCTCCAGCCAAACCCAAAAGGGCCGCCTGGAGAATCATACCGGCGCGTCGAATCAGGAAGAGGAGCTCTTGGATATTATATTGTAAGTGACGGTACGCCCAAACCTTACAGAGTCAAGATATCGGTAGGCTCATTCCGAAACATGCTTGCCTTACCACATTTGCTCGTTGGACAGAGGCTTGCTGATATGCCTGCCGTGTATTGGTCGCTCAATTACTGGCCTGTGGAGGCTGACAGGTAATTATATGGCTTCACATCCTCAAGACTTCCGCTTTGGAGGATTTGTAGTCAGCCTTATTCAGCTTATATTTTGGATATTAGTCATAGTAGCACTCGTAGGGCTCCCGCTCATCTTTATCATCCTATTTTATGTTCCTCTACCTCAAATAGACGGCAAAGTTTTAACTCCATACCTATTTCTCACATCTAGCCTGTATCCGCAAAGCGCTATCCCAGTCATCGGGAACCTGATTCACGGTACATTCTTTAAGGTCGCAGTGTTTCCAGGGTTTACCTACGCCGCGCTTATTGCTGCCGCAACAATATTCATAGAGCGCAAATTTCTTGCCAAGATGCAACTCCGGGTTGGTCCACTTTATGCCGGCAAGATCGAAGGGATACTGCAGCTAGCGGCAGATGGCCTCAAGCTGATATCCAAAGAAATAATCATTCCTTCAGGAGCCGACAAGCTTATCTTTTGGGCGGCACCTATAGCGTTCGTCGCAACGGCTGCTGCAGTCGTTGCACTTATACCTGCCGGCCCCGGGTGGGTTGTGGCAGACATTGATGTAGGTCTTCTTGCGGTGTTTGCAATCCTTGGCTTCTTTCCACTCATTGCACTTCTCTTCTCATGGGCAAGCAATAGCAAGTACCCGTTCATCGGCGGACTTCGAGCTTTGCATCAAATGATAGCATTTGAAATTCCATTCCTGCTCTCGGCGCTCTCAGTAGTACTATTGTCTGGCACGCTTAACCTCACAGGAGTTGTCGAGTCACAGCTCCAGTCATACTGGTTCATCTTTTTCCTGCCGATAAGTGCCTTTGTATTTTACATTTCGTCACTTGCCGAGCTTGAGCGGATACCCTTTGATTTACCAGAAGCTGAGTCTGAGATCGTGGCTGGCTGGCTAACCGAGACATCCGGCATGATATACGGCCTTTTACAGCTAGGATCATATATCAAGACATATGCGCTGGCTGCCTTGTTTGTAATTCTATTCTTAGGGGGATGGGCCGGACCTCAGATCTTCCCTGCAGAAATCATGCCAGGGTCTGTTAACGCAATAATCCCGATAAATATGTTATATAGTGCAAATGCTGTTAACTCTATCTTTTGGTTCACGCTCAAGACATTTGGCGTCATAATGCTCATGCTCTTGCCCAGAGGCATTAGTCCCAGAATCAGGATAGACATCCTCCTTCACACCGGCTGGTACAAACTAATTGTTCTTGCTTTCATTAACATGTTCATAGCCCTTGCACTAATATATGGGGGGGTTCTTGGTCCTGGTGGTCTACTAGTTAGATGACATCGGCGGGCGGTTTCATCAAATCAATCGAATCTGGCTCAAAGCACCTTGTTATCAAGCGCTTTACGCTGCGCTATCCCGAACACAAGCTCAAATTTGTAGGAGATGGTTATCAATTCGACCCCAAGAGGGGTGTCGGCATCGCAGGTTATAGAGGAAGACATATTCTGTTCCATGATAAATGTACTGGTTGTCAGCTCTGTGCTATAGCGTGTGAAGGTATCGCAGAAGCAATAGGAATGGTTAAAGTAGACGAGCAGTGGAAACAAAACAAGAAAGGGATAATGCCACAGATTGACTTTGGCAAGTGTGTCTTTTGCGGCTTTTGTGTTGATGCATGTCCCTTCTATGCACTCTTTATGACAGATGACTATGAGCTATCAGCGTTCACAAAGGAGCATCTCATTTACACACCAGCCCAGCTTGCAGTCAAGCCTAAGTACCAAGGTGATGTAGAGATTGTAATAGACGACAGAGGGGCAACTCATGGATGATTCCATGACTTCTACCATCCGCCCGTTACATCTCCTTCTTGATTTCACTTGTTCTGAGAAGCGAAACTGTCCGTAAATCCGTGTATATCTTTATAGAACTCAC
>JBKPNF010000213.1:0-2237 GCA_046732455.1 Thermoproteota archaeon
GCACAGGATGTGTCTTCTTCAGATGGAGTAGTATATAGGGCAACAGAAAAGGGCAGGGAATTTCTGCTACACTACACACGCTTGGTGGAGTTCCTTGAAGAAGAAAAACAAGAGCCGGAAGTTGAATTAAGCTCGCCTTACATCAGTACTAGGAGTTGGATGCGTTAATTTGAAAGTGCAAAACAGCAATCATAACAAACAAAAGCCTTTTTGGACTTAATAATAGCAACTACAAATATTGATGGCAAAAGAATAAGAGGAGGGTGCTTTCACATCCTCCGGTAAGATTGGCTTTTTTTGCTACGTCTGTAATACTACTACTATCAAGTATTTTTGTGAGGAGCTGCTGCCGCAGAGGCCATGGGCTCAACTCCCACCCTATCCATTTTTTACCGTTCTGGAATTAAGGTAATAAATTACATTTGTTTTGTGCAGATGTCGAACATAAGCCGCCATCAATATTGTAGCAATGACCCCTTTATAGGTAAGAAACTACAGCAATGCTCCACGCTTTTTGTCACACTTGAAAAGAAATGTCTCATCCGACCCAATTGGTATAGGTTCTATATTCTCGATTTTGCAGCTCGAGCACTTAACAGTGCCCATATGTCGTAGATAAAACGCGCACCAAAAGCATGAATTGCAGAGAGCAAAATAACGTTAGTTAGTCCTCTTGCTCAAGTCCGTTTCAGCTGCATGTGGCGTAGCATCAGACATGGCTTGACAACACAGAGCTCATAGATATATTATTCCCTAAGTATGGTGAGTTCATACTCTATCGCAATCTATGAGGATCTATATTGTGCTAAATCTTCTAGGATGATGAAATTTTTGTAATAGTGATGATTTATTTGTAATGAGGTTGATTGGGAACTCCGGTAACTGTTCATAAATCTCGATCTCCGTCGCCTAGAGTTACAGAGCTATACTATCTGCCTCTATTAGTCTCAATCTTCAATTTTCTTAGAGATAAGAACTTTTACTTAAACCCTATAACAATCGTATAATTGTATATGTGGGATAGATAGTCCTATTGCCTATTTGGTTGTTTCTAATGGTTGTTTCCTCGTTCTGTTTAACACGTCAGGCAAGAAGAGGATCATTATTAACATTTTTTATGTTTTGCAGCAAATATTATTAATATATCTTTATATTCATAATAAGTTTAGTCATCTGGCATGAATGAAAAAAATATGGCACTCATCGCCATTGGAATAATGATACCCCTAATAATGATCTGGATTGCATATTCTGGCGGGTTGTTTTTAAAGCCCACAAGCTCTGAAAATGAAAGTCTGAGTAATAACAGTAGTATTGTTCGTTCTCCAAGTGCAACCCCACATGCTGCTACTAAGGTCATGGCATCCTTTTTTCCACTTTATGATTTTGCAAAACATGTAGGGGGAAACAAAGTCAATGTAACAGCAATGATTCCAGTTGGAGTTGAACCACACGACTGGGAGCCTACAATTCAGCAAATCCAAAGCCTGTTGTCTGACGACCTCTTTGTTTACAATGGAGCTGGCATTGACAATTGGGCTGACAAGATTGAAACAAAGCTAAAGGTAAATGCTTCTGAAGGTCTTGCACTGCTCACAGACAATCATGGAAATCACGATGCTCACACATGGCTTGACCCTGTTTTGGCAAAGCGGCAAGTCGAACTTATCCGAAACGGCTTGATAAAAGCAGACCCACAAAATACTGACTATTATATACAAAATGCACAGTCGTATATAGCTCAGCTGGATTCCTTAGATGCAAGGATAAAGTCGGAACTGTCAACTTGTACAAAAACTGACTTTATAGCCTTCCATTCCGCATTTAGCTATTTCTCTAACAGGTACGGATTGCACCAGCATACGATATTAGGTGAAGACCCAGAAGGGGAAATACAGGCGCAAACTCTAGAACAATTGCTCAATTTTGCGAAGCAATATGATATCCATATCATATACTCTGAGGACTTGATAGACCCAAGAAATGCGCAGGCAATTGCAGACGAAATTCCAAACGGAAAAGTTTTGGTGCTAAGTCCAATAGAAGGTATTAAAACAGATGAGCAGCGGGCAGGAAAGGGTTATCTTGAAAAAATGGAGCAGAATCTAGAGAACCTAAAGGCAGGACTAGATTGTAAATAGAGTAGCCTAAGAAAACTTCTGCTGCTGCTGAGCTGAGGTCGTGGGTTCCACTCCCACCCTATCCATTTTTATCAATCTGATTAACTACAATATTAT
>JBKPNF010000214.1:0-8853 GCA_046732455.1 Thermoproteota archaeon
AGGCGCGAAATGGAGCTACTAATTCGGCTCACAGGTACAAACCAAATTGAAGAAGCGATCAGAAGAGCGGGCTTGAAGAAGGAAACGGCCGGCTGCTTCATTGCCTTTTCACAAGACAGCGAATCTTTACGCAAATTTGAAAGCCAGATTAAAAGCGAGTTTGACTTGAATGATTCTGTACTGAAGCCAACTAAAGAGAAGAGAATCCTGCTTGGGAGCATGCTCGGTTTTCGCAATGAATTGGACGACAGCGAATTTCTACAATACCTTTTGGAAAAGGCAGCGATATTAATAAAATAAACATTACTTACGCTTTTCAATTACTGAGCTAAAAATCTGATTAGGCCGGAGGACGGATACTCCAGTCAGCCCTCCAAGTACCTGTACTAGGATAACCCAGTCAGGGTTCTCCAAATCGACCTTGTTATTGATCTGGTCTGCTATCGCCTTTATAATTTGCATCGAACCAAGAGAGTTGTGCCTCTTTTCAACCGTTACCCTGAAGGTGTCATTGCCGATTTTTGGAGTGAGATCTCTTGCTGCCTGTCTGATTATGTCAAGCCGGGTGGGGACAACAACTTGTACTGGCAATACACGCAGAATATAACGAACCTGCCAAGGTTCTGCGGCCACGAGATCCCTTAGTTTATCAATGACAGCAACTGGGTTAAGCGAGCTCTGTACAAGTACCATTCCCTTTATCTCAATAATTTCAGACTCTGCTGTCTGGTCGCCAAATTTATCAAGCAGCCCAAGAATTTCGTCTTGTGCATCTTCTTCTCTAAATCTATAAGTGGACACAATGAGGTTAAATTCGCCCAATGAGCCCCAATACCTCCCTTGATTTTATCGCCCCTTCACGCAATATTTTAGGCTTGCCTTCGATAGACACTATGGTGGATTCTACACCTTTTTTGACTCTTCCACCATCTAGGAGGGCATCATATCCTTGAAGCTGCGAATCAAGCACTTCTTGTGCGCTTTTCAGCCCCCTCTTTCCTGACAAGTTTGCGCTCGTACCTACAAGATACCCGCAGCGATAGAGAAGCATTAAAACGCAGTTATTGGCTGGTACACGCACTGCTAAGTTAGAACTGCCCGCCATAATCAGCGGTGATATCCTGCGATCGATTATGGGAGCCACTATTGTTAGTGCGCCGGGCCAGTACCTTCCAGCAAGCGCCCTGCCAGTCGTGCCAAGCGACACTATTCTTTCTGCATTTTGCATGCTGTCTACCAGAACAGGCAGTGGCTTTTTTTCATCCCTTCCTTTTATTTTAAAAATACGTTTGACTGCCAAGTTGTTGTACGGATCGCAGCCTATTCCGTAGATCGTGTCAGTTGGATAGACCACCACTCCTCCATTTTTAATGACTAATGCACAACTGGCCACCGCCTTTTTTGAGCATTGGAAAACTTGTAGTTTTTCCATTGCAGCCGGTCCTCACTATTGCAGAGGCATCTGCCGAATAGCCTTTTTTAGTTCATGTTGATAGGCAAACGATCTCACAATGATTATCCAACCTATAAATCATAAGAACATTATTGAGAGGGTAGCTCCAATGTTGATATTGAATCGTTCAATTTTGCAATTAGGTCTCTTCATCTTTTCTCACCAATTTTGAAATGTGAGGTATTCGCGGCACTCCAACGGCAAAGGCTGTAGCCGCAGCTGCCAAAAAGTAGTATTGATAGCCTATTGCCATGCCAATTGCAGCAGCATACCATATAGCGGCAGCAGTGGTTAGGTTGGTGATTTTCTTGTCAATCTCGCTCTTCAGGATAATGCCTGCTCCCAAGAACCCAATACCTGATACCACCTGTGCAGCAATCCTCGAAGAAGAATTTGCATCCACTAAGGAGGACAGGAACGTAAAAATCATAGCCCCTCCAATTACGAGACAATGGGTACTAATCCCTGCAGGCTTGTTCCTTGATTCTCTTTCTGCACCTATCGCAAATCCGGCTCCCAGTACGATCCCAATTTCGATCATGAAGCGGATTTCATATCCAGTTGGCATGCCTTCAAGAACCATACACTACTCATATTCCTGCGCACGGTTAGAATCATAATTTCTACTGGGACCTTGCCATAAGCCACTGCCCCACTTTTGGCAGTACGTTATTCTGTGAGTAAAGGCTAGCAATAAGTCCCACATGTCCGGTGTGGAACATCATAATACGCTTATCGATGCTTGACACTACATCATTTAGAGGGATGCTGCACTGCGGCGACACAAGATGGTCTTCGTCAGCGATAACATTGAGCAGTGGAACTTTGATTGTTGACAAGTCTACGATGCTATCGCTCAACCTCATCTCATTCTTCACCAGCAGATTTTTCTGATAAATGTCAGTTATCCACTGCCTGAATGTTTCTCCTGCTATAGGGGGTGTATCATACAACCACTTTTCAAGGCGGAGGAAGTTACCGACAAACTCATCATTATCGATATTCTGAAGAAGGTTCAAGTACTTGTTAATGCCCTGCTTGAACGGCTTTAGTGTCGAATACAAAGCATACAATTGTTCAGATTGCAGATTTCCGATGACCTGCAGCATCTTGTCGACATCCATGTTCTTTGCAAGATTTCCAATTACTGTGAAATCCTTCTGACCGTCTATCACAGGTGCGATTACTGAAAGGTTCCTCACTTTGTCTTGGTGCAGTGCAGTGTACATCGTAGACATAGTTCCTCCCATGCAGTAGCCGTGGAGGGTTAGCTTTTCTACTTTAGTCCTTTTGATTACATCCTCGACACAGTCATCGATGTAGCAATTGACATAGTCGTCAAACGAAACGTACTTGTCTGCCGCAGCGGGTGCTTTCCAGTCAATGAGGTAGACATCGAATCCCTGACTCAACAGGCTACGAATCCAGCTCTTGTCATGCTGGAGGTCAAGCACATATGACCTATTAATAAGTGCATAAACTACAAGTATAGGCGTCCTCGCGGTCTTACTGACCATCTGCTGGTAGTGCAAAAGCCTGTAAGCTCTATTTTCAACTAAGACTTCATTCGGAGTCCCGCCAACTTCAATGTTGCCAGCCGTGTGCAGGATATTCCTCACCTTTTCGAGCCTGCGGTAGACCTCCTTAATTTCCTCGGCAAGTATAGGCTCTTTTTTTATCTGCCTCTCCGGCTCGCTCTGAGCTGGCTGGACATTTTGTTTCTGATGGTCAGGTTGAAATTCTTGCTTGGTCATTCCTAGCCTCAACGCTCCTCTTTATATCCCGCACAGTTCTCTTCAGTTCCACAATGTCCTTCAGCATATCATCAACCTCGCTTCTTGTTGGAAGGTTGAGAGTCTTAAAGTTCTTCTCTACTATACTCTGCATCACCTTTGATACATTCAGCTGGCTACCAAATAGCCTGCCATGGACCTCAGAAAATTCGGGAGATGTAAAAAGAGCAGTAAAAATGTTTTCGAAGACCTCTATGGCGGCGCGTCTGTAATTCTCAAAATCTTCTTTTGTTGTCAGCTGCATTGGAGCCCGCTCTACTGTATCTCTCACCGCCTTTGCGTAGGCTGCATTCACAAGCGACCAGTAGCTTTCCATGTTGTTTTTGAGTTCAACCATGACCTTGCCAAGGGTAACAAAATCGTTAGTGTATGAGTTAAAATCTTTTGAAAAAGCGTACATAGGACCAATCGTCGGCAGCTTCAGAGTACCGCTCAATCCAAACATTTTGTTGACTTGCTCTTGCATAAATTCTTGCGCGTTATCAGCACTATCCGTTTCAACCATTATCTTTTTTCACACAACAGTAGAATTCGTCGACTGGCTATTATAGTTTCTTGGTATAGAATTTGCACTAAAAGTGTAGTTTGAATGTGAATCTTGTATTAGATTTTGGAGATATCACTTCATTGCTAAAAAATGGCAAATTAGATGGTCCAACCGCTTATGCTTTGACTGAGGCAAGAGATGCCATATATAAATGTCGGGTTAATTCTACTACAATGCATGATATTGACAAACAATTTCTCAAACTGGCTTGACGTTAAATAGTTATACATATAGACCTTTGAAAACCCGCAATCATTAAATTAACAAAAAGGGCTAGAGCGCAGGGGGCCCGTAGCTCAGCATGGATAGAGCGCCTGCCTTCTAAATTCTATTGGAGAGAGCCGGAAGTCGTGGGATCGAAGCCCACCGGGCCCGCTTTTCTTAGCAATGCAAATACTCCTCCAGCCCCGTAGGCGATTGCAATGAGGATTCTAGATAGCATTACTTCAATGTCTTGGCGTGTTGCAAAGAGCATGCTGTCGATCATGACAGCAGCTGGTATTGCTGCAAGGGAAATCAAAGCGACTATCAGTTGCTCGCGGTTATCAGCGCCGCTATACTTCTTGATCATAAAATATGTCGACAAGTTGCCAAGGCCGATGCCGGTTAGGATAAGGTAGTGATATATTGATGGAAACGCGGCTATTGCAGCAAAAGGTCCTGCCCAGCAAATCCCATTGAGTGCCTTCGCGGCTGCGGGCCACCTAGTACTTGTCTTCATCCTGCCGAGGATTGCAGGTACAGCTTTGCGCAAGCGTGTGGAGCTTGCCCCGAACACTGCACCAAAGCTGACAATCCAAATTATCGAATAATAATAAAGTGGAAATGTGGCGAGAATATAAGCAATTTCGCTGAGAAAGGAGGCGACCCCGACGGATATCGAAACTGCTATGAACAGAATACCAAAGGCCCTTCGTGACTCAACTGCAGAGTTCTGCAACAGTGACGATGCAGCTATATCTAATTTAAATCATCATGAGAATCGTCAGCGATGGATAAAATACTGCTGATGATGCCTCTTACAAAAACAAAAATAATTTTGCTCTGTTTAGTCTTTGATTCCAGTTATTTGGTGATGCACACGTGCTCTATGACTTTCAATACCATTCAATCATTAGGTTGAATTCCATTTTTACACATAGCGAGTCAGGACTTTTTCTTCTGTATCCTTTATCGAAACCTGATTCGGAGGCCAACAAAGTATTTATCAACATCTGTAAGACTATGTTGATCCTAGTATAGTTGTAACCAACCAACCATTTTTTCCTATATCGTCAGTGCCTCGATATCTATCACACACACCGCATAGGATATGATTGTTCTCTAAAGGATAAAGGTGGCTAAAATTCCTGAACGAAATACTAGGTGTAAGGGTTATCAATGCCAAGCGCTGCATATATCTCTCAACAAAATCAGAGGCTTGGAGGACGCATTACATGCGTATATATCTGTATATTCAAGGCAAAAAAATAATAGATACTTTACAAAAGAATTAGCTTAAAGATTTCCACTCGAACAGTAGGTAGCAATATTTTACAGTAAAAAAATGAGAGATTACTTTGCCTGGCCTCTTACCCTTTTCCACTTGGTAAGAGCGCCAGCAGCGGTCACCCATTCGATGACTGAATGGTAGACTGGAACATTTGTGTCCTCAATCCGCTTTGAGATCTTTTCCGTAAACGGTCCTCCCATGGCTCCTACGAGTATTGGTTTTTTCTTTTGCTTCTGGAATGAGGCTAGAACATTTACGATTGTCTCTTCAAGCGGATCGTCTTGGAAGACGAACCAAGGCATAATGATGTCAATATTGGGATCATCCATGAATGACTGTATTGCAAACTGATAGTCATCAGCATTCGCAGATCCTGTGATGTCGCAAGGGTTACCTATGATGTATGTTGATGGATAGTGATCCTTGAGTGATTTTTTAGTCTCTTCACTTAGTTCGGCTACTTGTAATCCAAGCCTTTCAAAGTGGTCAATTGCAGCGATTATTGGGCCTGCGCCATTAGTCACCATTGCTACTCTACCCCCGCTTGGGACTGGTTGCCACGCCAGCGCCTTGAGCGCCGCCGTTAGCTCCTCATAGCTATCAACGGATATGATACCCGCCTGATCGAGCGCGCCCCTCACGACTGCATATGAGCCACCAAGTGATCCCGTGTGAGAAGCGGCCTGCTTGGCCCCTCTTACGGATCTGCCGTTTTTGAATACAACCACGGGCTTACCCCGCTCCTCGATTACCTTCTTTGCAGTATTCATGAATTTCCTACCGTCGCCCAAGCCTTCAACATATAGCCCAATGACCCGGGTCTGCGGGTCTTCGGACAGGTACCAGATCATGTCGGCCTCATCTACGTCGGATCTATTGCCGTATGAAATCATCTTGCTCATGCCAAATGTATCGGAGCTCTCCATGAAGGCGATGCCTACAGTTCCGCTCTGCGACAGGAAAGCGACATTACCATTCCTCGGACGTATCATTCTTGCATGGCCTTGGAAGGCACAATCCAGGCGGTTCTCGCCATTGAACATGCCTATGCAGTTGGGACCTATAATCCTGATTTGCAGCTGCTTTGACAGCTCTCGGATTTGACTCTCAATGGTTGCGCGCTCCCCTCCAAGTTCTTTACCTCCGCCGGAAATAATTACAAAATTATGGATGCCTTTCTTTGCCGCTGACTTCAGTAGATCCGGCACAAATTTCAAATCGACCGTAACGACCACTACATCCACCCTGTCGGGGATCTCATCGAGGCTCTTATACGCCTTGAGTCCTAGGATCTCAGAATAGCCTTTTGCGTTCACAGGATATACCTTGCCCATGTACTCGTGCTTTGCCAAGCTCTCCAAAACAGAGTTGCCTACCTTGCCAGACTCAGGTGAAGCTCCGATAAGTGCCACCGACTTGGCGTTGAAGAACAAATCCAGATATTCGGATTCTGGCTGGGCTTTTGAGATGACTTCGAGGTCTGGCTTTTCGCGTAGCAGTATCTTGGCATCAACTACAACATATTCATTTTCATAAAAAATGATGGGATTGAAGTCGATGCTTTCATAGTATGGCGCCATGTCCGTTCCAAATTTGCCTATATTGACCAGTGCCTCAGCAAGCATATTCAAGTTGACAGGCGGCATGCCGCGGAAGCCCCTAAGTATCTTGTTGCCCTTTAAGTCATCTATCATACTGATTGCATCTTCCTTTGTTATTGGCAAAACTCTGAACGACACATCTTTGAAGACTTCAGTGTAAATGCCGCCGATGCCAGTCATTATGACAGGGCCGAACTGTGGGTCATTCTGCAGACCAACAATGAGCTCTACACCACCGGCTGCGGCCATTTTCTCGAACAGCACGCCTTTTACGCGGTACTCCTTGCTCAGCCTACCGTACATGTCGTTAAATGTATCCTTTACGTCAGCCTGGTTCTGAAGGCCGACCTTAACACCCCGAACATCCGTCTTGTGCAGGATCTCGGGCGAAACAATCTTTGCGACGAGGGGAAAGCCTATTTTCCCTGCCTCTATTTCTGCCTCTTCAGCACTCTTGACCAGCGCGTATTTTGGCACCGCAACTCCGTACTCGCTCAAGACTTGTTTGGCAAGCTCTTCTGTGATTACTTTTTCCTTGTTTGAATAAATGTCATCAAAGAGCTTCTGAACCTTCTCATTGGTCATTTTTATTGACAGAAAAAACCTGTTTAGCTTTTATATAGTTACCTAATGTGTGAAATGTATTATTTTTATTCATTTCTGCAACACCCTTGCAAAATTATTATACATAAGCCTGCAGCATGCCGCAAGTTGTTCCAAGTCGGAAGGTGCGGGTAGTATGCTCTCCGGCCTGATCTTTTCATGGATCAAGTCACCAATGTACTCCTTCATCCATGTTTGGATAAGATGCTCATCGACTTCAAAGTGAAACTGGATCCCAACGGCAGACTCGATCCTGAAGGCCTGGACATAAAGATCAGAATACGCAAGGATCTTTGTGGTTGCTGGCAGGTCGTAGGTATCGCCGTGCCACTGGAATACCCTGATCATTTTTTCTGTGAAGCCTCTAAAGATGTCATTGCTGCTAGCCGGTGTCAGATACACGTTATGCCATCCTATCTCTTTCTTCTTGGCCTTATAGACGCGCCCCCCTGCAGCCTGCGCGATTAGCTGTGAACCAAGGCACACGCCCAATACCGGTGTGTCGTTCTTCATGGCACTCCTAATGAGGTCTTGCTCTTTTTGCAAATGGGGAAGATTGTCGTAGACTGCCATCGGGCCGCCGAGGATTACTATGGCATCATACCCCAAGGGGCTGTTAGGCACGGGATCATGCTGTATATCCACCTTTTCAATACTATAGCCATCATGCACGAACATCTGCTCAAGTAAGCCGAGTGTCTCGCAAGGTATATTTTGTACTGAAAGTATCTTTTGCAACATCTGGCATGTGTGCTCATTTGTATTTATGTCATAAGGAAAAATATTAAATCAGATAGGCGCTACAGATTAGATAGGCCGTGGGCTACCAATATAAAGTCGATGACTATGAGACTGTTGAACGGCTACGCAGTTTTATCTGCATGCTCAATGAAGAATCAGAGAGAGGTTCTGTCATAGTCGTCGAGGGTAGACGCGATGCCGAGGCACTCTCTAGAGTAGGCTTCACAGGCAACCTTGCAGTCTTCCATCATTTTAAGGGGATTGCTGACTTTGTCGACAGCTATGATAGCATAGGCAAAAAGATAATTTTGCTCTTGGATATGGATAGAACCGGCAAGTACCTCACAAGCAGGCTAGTATCCCAACTCCAGCTGAGCAGGCATAGCGTCAATCTGTCATATAAGAGGGCACTTGCAAGGATAACAAATGGTAAAGTAAGGCATGTAGAAGATCTTGTCATCTATGCACCGCGCATGTCGGGCATTACAGGGAGCCGCAAGGACCTTTACTTTTATACATAATTCTTTGAAGGTTTACAAAGCACTTATATTCAAGCAAAGAAAAGTGAAAGCTATATACCAGCAAACTGCGAGGTTATGAAAGAAATTGCCCACTACAGGTAT
>JBKPNF010000215.1:0-4288 GCA_046732455.1 Thermoproteota archaeon
GGATCGAAGGTGAACAACACTCTTGCATCCCTTTTATCTACAATATTGTCATCGCAGATTGGCTACATTGTAGAGTCAAGGTCAGATGCATATAGGATCATGCTGACCTCAAGTGCAAGAATTGCACAAGGCAGAATTGAATCGGTTTTAAGCGACATCTACGACCTTGAGCCTGTCATCATTGCCGCGCTGACTGGCACACATAACATCAACTGGAAGGTATGGATGGTCGCCAAAAGGTTTGGCATGATAAGTAAGGAAGCAGTGTATGACAAAAAGGTAGCACGCATGATCTATGACAGATATTCAAAGACACCGGTGAGTGCCGAATCTATACGAGAACTGATACACGATAAATATGATATACAGCAGACCCAGCAGGTGCTTGACGGCATAAAGCAAGGCAAGATCATAATCCATTGGCTTGAAGTGAATGAATTTTCAGATCTTGCAAAGCCGATAGTGGAACATTCAGCAAAGATGGCTGGAGCCATGCCTCTGAGCATTGAGAAGGGAGTTATTGAGCTTGTCAAAGAACGGCTCGAAAAGACAAAGCATCGGCTTGTCTGTATACGCTGTGGTAAGTGGGAGCGCGTGATGGAAACCAAGGATGTGCCTGAAGAAATTTCGTGCCCCAACTGCCGGTCGCGCCTTGTCAGTGCTACGTTCTGGTCAGACGATGAGATATCAAGGATAATTCAGAATCGCCTTGCTGGTGGGAAGCTAACGCCAGAGCAGAACCACAGGTTTGAACGTGCCTGGAAAGTAGCGTCACTTGTTAACAACTTTGGTAGGACAGCATTAATAGTGCTATCCGGCCACGGGGTTGGCGCTGACACAGCAGCACGGATCCTGCGCAACTATGTCGACGACGAACACGTATATCGGAGTATTTATGAAGCAGAAAAGCAATACGTCATTACGCGGGGCTTTTGGAGCGATTAGCCAAATGAATGCTAGATGATGATAATAATGGCATCAATCAATCATTCATTCATCCTGTTGAATATAATCCGCCACCACCACTATACGATCGACCACTAGGAAATAGGCTGATTGTTCTTTGTTCTTTCCCAAATGTCTGCGACCACTTCTGGTAAGGTCTGCTCTATGGAGCCGTTGAATTTAGTCTGCCATAATCTGGCAACATATTCGCCAGCTGTAGTTTTGTTCTCAAGCCCATTTTCGAGTATATTCAGAAAATCCGGTTTAATTCCAAGGTCGGAAATGCCCTTCCGTGCATATGCAAGCTGGCTCCTGACAGTTTCGGTGATGTTAAAATGTGTCTTAGCCTCAAAGCCTGATCTCACAACAGCCTGCCGCTCCTCCCTAATAGCTGGCAAGGGGCGCAACTCCCGTTCTTCGTGGATAGCCCTATGCAGGTAGCCGGTGAAAAACTCTATCATTGCCATCATCGTTTTTGGGGTCGGTTGTACAGACATAACCCTTGTCTCGACTCTGTACAAGCCAGCGTTGATCCGAATGCGGGCGTCGTCATGACGTTCTTTTACCAGCTCAAAGTAGTCCTTTGCAACCACAGGCTTTCTTGAAATAATGTAGTCAATGTAGTCTTCTACACCGCCGAGGTACCGAGATATGCTTGGGAATCCTGAGTTTTGCTGCTCTGACTGATCGTAGAGGTAAATTCTTGGCTCGTGGAGCGAAAACACCCTGCCCGCGAAAAGTCTGCTATTTGCTCCAAGCAATATAACAGAGGGGATTAAATTCAGAATATGGTTAAACATTTGCGCCGTAAAGTTGGGGTTTTTCCCCTGCAAATGGAGATGGAAGCCCTGAATGGCAGCTGCGACATGGAGTGCTTTGAACTTTTGCCCGTCAATTTCCACGTCAGGGATTCTATTCTGCCACCTTGCAAGCCGTAGGTAACGCGGTTTCTTTGTAATAAGACCACCCTTTAAAATATGAGGCGATGGGTTCGATCCCAAAAATACAGGGAATACCTCGTTATTGTAGACTTTGTTGACGATTAGGCCAAGGTGCTCTATGAATTCTTCAAACTGAAGATTCAGTTGTGCAAGGCGTTCAAAGGAAACCGGCTCTGTCCTGTATTCAAGCTGGCAAATGCCATATTCAAAGTCGATATCATGATATTGTCGTAGGAGCTCGATAACGGGTTTTGCATCAACTGGTGTCCCCTTGCCATCTATAAGACATACCTCGATCTCTACTCCCACCTTGAAGTTCTCGTCAATTCTTGAAGCATGACTATGAACCCGAGCTTTGAGCTCCTCTGCCTGCTTTATGATGTTGCTGCTGGCTGCATCTGATGTGATAAGCACCATGACAGAAGTTACCTAATTGCTTAATTTGGCTTTCTAGCTCAGCCTTGTGATTGAAGAATAGGACCGCAGAGTTAGCTCTGCCTTGCCTTCGCGCCCAGCTCCTGCAGTGACACCTGCTAGCCTTATCCTGTCGCCTACATTTAGCTTGTTGACGCCAGCGCTCTGGTTACGCCATCCGACTAGCCTGATTTCGCCTGTGTCATCGCCAAGCAGGGTAGATGTCATAGGTACGGTCTCGCCTGACTTGGTGTTCACTTCTGCAGTCTCCGGCGCCTGAAGGACGATTGCTTCAATTATGTAAGGATCCTGTGAAATCTGCAAGTCTTGTATCTTTCTCTCAAATTTTGACTGTTTTGGAAATGACATGTCATCGCCCTCGTCTGTCAATCTGACATAGGAATCGTCCTTTGATAGTGTGATTGAATTGCCAAATATCCTCGAAGGCACACACTCTATCATTACACCTTCATTCAACTGCTTGGGGCTGATAAGCGAATTATCAACTGTAAGTATAAGGGGGCTACCGGCCCTGTCGACTGCCAGGCACATAAAGCTACCTCTCCCGGTTTCTTCGCCGATAGAGATGACTCGAAGCGGCATTACCTCCACATCTTCTTGAGAGCTTGAGAACTGCAGTATCGTGCCTTCATCGCCATGGATCTCAAAGTCGCCACTGCCATACTGTGGATTACCCTGTTTTACTCGAACACCAATAAGGTGCACCTTAGAACCAGTCTTGAAGACCTTTGGAACTCTTGATTCATTAACATTCCAGATGACTGCTCGGATCGAGTGGGTGCCTGCTTCATTTGAGAGTTGTATCTGGAGAGACTTGCTTACCTCTCCTCTTGCATTGACAAAATCAGTTACCCGCGGGTTAGAATTGACTATGCCAGAAATGACGGTATTGTCCTGCAGAGAATTTATAGCATCAACTGTAATAGTCAGCGAATCAATTGAAGGGATAGTCGAATCATCAGGCACAGTCTCGATTGTACTATAGTTCCCAAGGTTGATCACTGGCTTGCCGTCAAGACCAGCCCTCACATACCCCTTCACTATCTTAATCACGTCACCGGTTTGCAGGCCCATTTCGTCTGGTATCGTCGTGTGTTTGTCCCACAGCTTAACCTTGACCTTTGCATCTTTGTCGTATATCACAAGCGTACGGGTAGCAGCCTGCTCATTGCTATCCCTTTTGGTGAACCTGTGAATAGGGTAAATGTTCATGATCCTACCTACGACTGTCGCCTCTTTTGCCCCTATGTAAATGTCCTTAAGGCCTGTTTGCATCTTAGAGGCGTTGTCAAATGATACACCAAGGTCGGCTGCAACAAGAAAGAGCGCACCTTGGTCAGTAAGATAGCCGGCGCCTACCTTGCGCTTTTTTTCGTCAATCAAGTCTCTTACCTGCTCTGGGTTCAGCTCAGGGCGCTGTCGGAGAAGGATCTCTAGCATTCCCTTAAAATCGTGGGACGAGGATGACAAGCTTGCAATGAACCTCCAGTATGAAAGAATCATTGCTATTCACTTGCCTATATATTTTGAGAGAAGAGATTGAGAGAGAGAATCAGTTTATCCCGAAATATTCTTTCCATGATGGTTTATGCAGGAAATTGATCTGATGGAATAGCCATGCGCTTGGACACCTGCAGTCACAGTATCACAAAAACAGTGCACGTTCATACCCTTTGCTTTCTGAAACGGTTGCCCGAGCTGTCTTTGGATAAAGGCAGAAATTAGACTTTTTGCACAATATCTGCGAATGGAACTATGCGTCCACGTTTCTGACCTGCGCAAAAGCTATGGACATATGCATGCAGTAGATGGAATATCATTTGATGTGGAATATGGTAAGGTATTTGGCTTTCTTGGTCCAAACGGCGCAGGCAAGACTACGACTATAAGAGTGCTCACTACTCTTGTCAGTCCAACTTCGGGGCTGGTGAAGATCTTTGGCCAGGATGTTGTGAAGCACTCCCGTG
>JBKPNF010000216.1:0-5667 GCA_046732455.1 Thermoproteota archaeon
CATTACTCTTATCGTTCTTTTAGCTGTTGCCTGCATGATATATTCAGGAATTAGACATTTTTACACATTTCCTATATAAGGAGATTATGGTGTATTATATCCTTAAGAGGTAATAAATAGACAACATTTCCAGAACGAAGAAGAAATGAGACAGGAACACTAAGGAGGGCTTGATCCTGCCCGCACAACATCAACATGAAGACTGAGATCGGACACGCTATTCCTGCTGTCATTTGCTAAGATGCATCCTATCATATTCATATCAGCTGTTTGACATGCTTGGAGCGCTTAGGTAGATACAAGAATTCTTATCCAAAAGTTGGTCTGCAATTAGACCACTGAAAGTGTCGTAAAAGCAAAAAATCGACACACACACACTCTCTTTCTTTCTTTTTCTTATCCATGTGCTCATTATCTTATTTGACAAGTCGATTGAGCATCCTAGTCCATCATCTTCCAGTTTTTACTGCAGATTACGATATAAGGCGGTAAGATATACCAAACTTTATCTACTGCGGGCAAGTAGATGAGCCACTATGCTGATGACACTTGTAGCATGTGCTAGCAGCAGTAGTAGTGGCGAAGTCAATCTTGTCATATGAGAATAAATACGATAGTAATTACAGGAATAATCGTAATAGTCATATTCCGCGAGAAGAAGAGTCAAATAATCATCATCATCATTATGATGATAATAACAATGACAAGCCGTTAGCTAAACTGCTTGTTGTAGATGATGACCCTGATATAGTTCAAGTTCTCAAGATGGGTCTTTTAAAAAATAGATTTTTAGTAAATGCATTTACCAATCCAGAAGAAGCATTACAAAGCTTCAAATCAAATGCAGAGTCGTACTGTCTTATGCTGTCAGATATCCGAATGCCAGGTTTGTCTGGAATGCAGTTAGCAAGAAAGGTCAAAGAGGTTAATCCAGCTGTCAAGACTGTTCTTATGACTTCTTTTGAAATAAGAGATAGTGAGTTTTCTACAGTGTTTCCTTCTACGCAGGTTGACGGCTTTGTTCAAAAGCCCATTGGCATTAAAGATCTGACTGACAAAATATTGAATGTTATAGGCAAAACCAAGAGAAGGACAGATAGAGATTTTGAGAGTTAATAATAGAGATAGAGAGAGCAATGCACCAATCATGAAATGGCTCGATGAAGAAATAGGAGAGGGAGAGAATGGCATCCTCATATACCCCAATTTGCAGACATTCCGCCAGATTTATACGCAGCATGCTAAAGAGCAATTAGCAAAAGAACGAGATGATGATGATGATGATAATAATAATAGTAAAGGCAATAAACAGTTAAGCCCAAGAATCATACTAATTGCAACATTTTACGAAACAATCGACAGCGTAAAGCATAGCCTCGATGCTGTCGGTGTAGACGCACAGAGCCATATCGATGATGGTTCATTAGTAATAGTAGACGCTTTTAGCTCTTACTATCCAGATGTCTATGGTATGAAAAAGCTGGTAGCATCTCTTTCAGAGCGTGCGAAAAAAGAAGGTAGAGTTGGAGTTACTGCCATTGTGGATATGGGCTTTTTCTTTCTATTTGGTGGAGACGGCAGAGCTACAGAATTGATAAATTATGAAGCATCCTTGGCACCGAAAACAGAAGGTGGCAACGTCAAAGGCTTTAGTTGCTATCATGGTGGAAACTATAATACTCTTAAAGACAATCAGAAGGAAGAGCTTGCTCAAAAAGGGAAAAAGGTGTTTGAAATCACAGAAAGCAATCGCTTTTAGCTCTATACGCTGTAGCCTCTTGCTCGTAAGGTGTTCTATCCCTCTGACTTTTGTGCTAGCTGCCTGATAATTCATCCTCTATCTTTGGTGAAGATATGCGTCAAAATCAAATGCATTGGAACAAGGGAATTGATAATGGCTAGACTGCCTTTTGCTTTATCTTTATCTTTCTATACACTTCTGTTCTCAGTACATGGTTGTGGCGGACGCTGAAGCAATACGTCAAGTTATAGCTCATTTCTCTATCGTCAATACTCTTGCTTTCTTGCTGTTGACTTTGGCCTCAGTCTTCTAGACTTCTGAAATGCATTCAGTCAGCAGTTTGAAATAAAAGGGCTCAAAGTTCTCATTCGCCAACTTGTAAACAGTAAGCACCTTACTATTATCCTGTGTGGATTTAATCAAGACAAAAAACAACCTACCATAATAGATCAGGAATGCAGCAAAAAAATAATAACTCTAGTAATAGCTGATGAGGGAAATAGGATAATAACTCTGTATTATTATTATTATTATTATTAGCATCATCTATCTATCTATCCATTATGTTAAATGTGATAAGTGGAATTGCCGTTGTGTTACCTGCAGCATCTTCTTAACTTTTCCTTCGAATCAGTTTCATTTTCATACCATATTTGGGCCGCAATGTAATTGCAGGATCCAGTTTGATGCGTTGACCTGGGACCAGACGCATTGTCCATTTTTGTGCAATAGTGGCAATAATAAGTATCCCTTCCATCCATGCAAAGGGCTCTCCAATACAACCTCTTATCCCTCCTCCAAATGGAAAGTAACTGAATCTGGGTAAATCCGTCTTGAATTTTGCTGTCCATCTGTCAGGATTGAAGCGCTCTGGTTCCTCGTAATATCGTGGGTCATGGTGCATAACATATTGACTCATGAGGATAGAGGAGCCAGCAGGTATAGTATATTCTCCTACGTGATAGTCATTTTCAACATAACGACCCATTGTCCAGACAGGCGGATAAAGCCTCATTGACTCTCTAAGTACCTTTTCAGCATATTGTAATTTTGGAAGATCATCTACGGTTGGGATTTTTTCACTATCCACATGACCATTCCTGTCGTCATTAGCTCCAAGAACGGAATCTATTTCATCATGAAGTTTCTTCTCGACATCAGGATATTGGGAGAGTAGGTAGAAAGTCCATGTAAGTGCATTGGCAGTAGTTTCATGACCCGCAATAAATATTGTCATAACTTCATCTCTTGCTTGTTTATCAGACATTTTACCATTCAGAGAAGAAGAAGAAGAAGAAGAAGAAGAAGAAGATGGTTGAGCACCACCGCCGTTGGAAGAAGCAGCAGTAGGACCAGTCAAGTTAGAATCTTGTGCCTGCAATAGTCGGGAGAGCAAATCATCATGGCCACTATTATTATTATCAGACTCTTGTTGATGTCTTCTTCTGTCTGAAATTAATCTATACACCAATGAATCTAATTCTTTTTTGGCTTCCCGAGCTCCCCTAGGAGCAGGTAAAATAGGAATTTTATCTAGAACTTGACCTATTGGACTCTGAAGTCGTTTAGAATAGTTACGAGTTGTAGTTAATGCTTTGCCGATCTGTTTGGCCTCTGATTCTACATCATAGTTTAATACCGATTTACAGATAATACCAAGTGTTAGTTGCATCATTTCTTGAGAGATATCTAATATGTCTTCATTCTTCCATCTATCACGATGACGGATGGCATAATCAGTCATAATCTTTCCATATGCCATAATCTGTTTTGGATGAAATATTGGTTGTATTAGTCGTCGTTGACGGTTATGAAAGTCTCCTTCACTTGTGACTAGTCCTTCGCCTAAAAGGGCTTTTGCAGCTTGAAGTCTTTTGCCCTTTTTAAAATTTCGATGATCATATATGAGTACCTTTTCAATGTAATCAGGATTATTGATTAAATACAAATGTTGTTTAGGTCCTAATTTGAAATAAGATATATCGCCATATTTTTGGGATATGGTTGATAAAGTTTTGATAGGATCGTGAATGAATTGACGAATCAATTTACCTGGCATTTTATAGGTTGGACCAGGAGGATACTTGGTAATTTCGTTGCTCATGGTGGGTCCTGTTATTCTAAAATATTGGTAAATTATAAGGTTTTATTATTTATTTGTAGTTACATAATGTTTTCACTTTTCTTAATACTATAAGAATATATACTGTAAACCAAAAGCATTGGACATTCATCCTTCCTCACATTCTGCTAGAGAATATCTTATTATCCATAGCCTCGACCTTATCATCAAAAGATCTAAATGAAGACTGACAGAAAGAAAACGAAAAGCATTTCAGTTACTAAGAGATTATCCACTCTATATCCGCGACCATAACCCGTAATCAGCCGCCTGCATGGTTTCGTGCCTTGCAAGTAGGGAGTGGTATAATATCACTCATTTTATCCATCCTTCTCTTAATGGCAGTAGGCTATTCTGTCCTAACCGAAAATACCGAAATTTTGCTGCTTTCAATTACATTATTGACTATTGGTGTTGAGAGAGTAGCTACAGGAATAATGTTGCTGAAATTATACTCATCTTTGCCAAAGACAACAACGACTGCAGCAACAACAACGACAACAACGACAACAAAAACAAAAACAAAAACAAAAAAACCATCAGGTCGGAGCAAAAAGCTCACCCCTTTTACAAACATAGGTTTTGGCGCTGTAGCAATAGTATTTGCAATAATCGCTTTCATATCTCCTATCCTTGTATCTGAAATACCACTAACTTTGTTATCTGTTGCTATCAGTGTAATGTTCAATGGTTTTGCTAGAATAACGCAAGGAGCTTTTGATAGAAGTCAGCCTACATGGTTTAGAGCATTTAGTATAGGCATTGGTGCTCTTAGCATTGGAGCGTCCATTTTAGTTACTAATTCCAAACAGTTTGGAATTATTTTTCCCGTTCGTGCTTTGTTTACTGTATTGCTTATTTATGGGATAGGCATGATTGTATACGGGGCTACAGGCAAATTATCTATAGACGAAATATTGAAAAATAAGATTCATAGCAGAGATGAATAACATACGCTTGCAACATCCTAATGTTGTAGCAAATTCGAAAAGACTGTATGTTGTACAAAAATAACAAGGCTATGTTTTTTTAGCTAGAAGAATACAAGAGGTTTACTGCTGAGCTTCAGGACAGAAGTCTGGGTGAAAGGGATAGAAAAAGTAGTAAAGAAAAGTCTAAGAGTTTGATTAGCCAAGTAAAGTCTGACACTAAGCAATCCCATGCATGCAATGTCGGACATATGAACACAAGAATATGACAACTCAAGAGAAATTAGAATGGCGCAGAAGTAAGTTTTGGAGTTACTAGCGCAAGGCTTCAACCAATCACAGATTGCAACGCAACTGCAGTTACCCAGGCAAACCGTTTCAGACGATGTTAGAGTATTGAGAGAAGAGTCCAAAGAGCGCATAATGTAGCATTTAGAAAAAAGTTTACCATTGGCTTATGAGATTTGCTTAGCTGCTTTGATGGACACCAAGCGAAGAGCTTATGAGCTTGCAAACAAGAAGGAAACAGATGAAAGGACAATGTTACAGGTCATTCAGATAATCAATGACTCTGCTATCAAGTATATGGACGTCATAACTCATAATGAGACAATCAAGATTGTAATGTCCTGGGCTAACAAGGCCAACAAGCAATTGGAAACTACTACTAATCAGGAGAAGGAGAAGTAGAAGATAAGGATAAAGCTGACAGTGCACAAGATAACAATATAAGCACAAACAACAATGACACTCAAGGATCTGCAGAAAAACTACTCGAAATAAAACTGGATCAAGAGAAGCAACAGCAGCAGCAGTCTAGCCCATCCAACAGTAGTGCTGCGGCATTCGCTAACCTACTTGATGCAGGTAGAGGC
>JBKPNF010000217.1:0-9748 GCA_046732455.1 Thermoproteota archaeon
GACTCTGCAGATTTGGCTGCTGCTGCGTTAAGGGCGTCTTTTGGGGATGCAGTTCCGTTGTAAACTTGTTGTATAGCTTGGTGTATATTTTCAGCTATCCCATTAGATATTGTTAAGAAGTGATTAGCCAAGCAGACTCCCTTATTCGGATTCAAATGAATTTTTATCCAAATACCGACGGGCCAGCATGAATTTTCATTTGTGCTGTATTGGAGTTTATCATATCATATTTGATTCATATCCCTCTTGGACTCATGTTTAGAAAAGACCGTTGATCGCTTTGCTGTAGGAGTAATGAATGCAATAAGGATCTGCATATAAGTAAAATGTGTGCTTGAGAGATAATGTCAAAAAGACAAAAAGAAGGCGAAGTCAGATTACCTAGAGGGTACAAACTAGTAGCCTATATAGCCCCAGTCGGCATCGTTACAGAAGGTACAAAAGTCCAGCTTGACGGGAGCCAAAGTTATTTTGAGTATGCTAACAATAATGATAATAATAATAATGACAAATTTCCAAAATTTGCAACTGCTACAAGACCCATTAAAGACGAGGACAGAATATCCTTTTTGTGGGAGCAAACAGAAGGGCCCCCAGTCAGCTTAGATAGAGAGGATAATGCAACACCTACATTTACCGCACCATATGTAGACCTTAACACTAGTTCAAAAGAAATCCATCTAAGTTTGAAATTTAAGCTGGTTATTAGAGACAGGAACGGTATTTCAAGCGAGCCATCGGAAGAAGAGATTATCGTAAAAATTGTCCAAAGGGCACTTGTCCTTCAAGGAGGAGGAGCCCTTGGAGCATATGAAGCAGGAGTCTTCAGAGCTCTTTGCGAGGATCTAGCAACAAAGAATGAAAATAAGAACAGAATGTTATTTGATATAGTTGCAGGCACCTCTATTGGAGCAGTAAACGCTGCGATAATAGTTGGTACGGTGTTGAGTTACAAGAGAGGTCATCCGCAGACCAGTCAGGAAGACCTCTGGCGACATTCTGTAGAAGAGCTTGAAAAATTCTGGTCAGAAATGTCAGATCCATTGACGTTGATGCCAAAATGGATACACGACAACCCATCATTTTCAATATGGCTGAGCAACTGGAAAGGCGCCAATGAACTTGGCGGCCTGCTATTAAGCAGCATGTGGGATTATGGAAAGAGCGTGGGAGATACTTTGGTCAAGAATTACAACGGTATCATAGAAACAACGCAGAGACAAATTCGTGATAATTGGCCTTGGGACTGGCCCTATTTGCCCGTCTTCACAGAAGAATGGCCCTATTTTAGGTCAATGAGCTGGAAACAAAGCTGGAGAGAAGAATGGCCGTATATTTCTGGCTATTTTTACTGGCCCGAGAACTACGGCTCACTCGCTACCTCAGAATCTGCCAGAAGATACTACAACTATGTTGCTTCTCTATTTTATGGCGTGCCAAGGGTTCTCCTACCGGGAATTGCTCAGCCGGATATGAAATTTCCTTTGAGCCTCACTCCGACCTTTACAAGGTTTGACAATAATCCACTAGCCAGAACTGTAAAAAGATACTGGGACTATGAAAATCACAAAATAAAAACAAGTTTTGATGAGGGTGAGCCTCGACTAATTCTTGTAAGTGTGGATATGCTAGATGCTACAACCGCTGTTGCCTTTGATAGTTATTCCAATCGAAATAACACTTGTGTAACGGAGTATGGAGACAACGAATTTAAGCACATAATAGAATATCGAGAAGGAATCACAATTGAGCATGTTATAGCTAGCATGTCTACGCATCTACGATACAAATACCCGGAAATGAAAGTGAAAAATAACGGCGAGGGCTCAGTAGAAAAAGGAGAAGAATCTCGCTTGTTCTGGGATGGTGCATATCTTAGCAACACCCCGCTCAGGGAACTCTTGCATATGCATAAACACTATTGGCAGAATGTAAGAAAGGAAACCGTTGAACTAAAAGAAGGTAGCGGGAAGATAACCCTTGCTCCAGACCTTGAAGTTTACATTGTCAACCTATATCCTTCCGTTGAAAAGGAAGTGCCCATAGATGCAGATGCTATTCAAGACAGAGAAATTGACATAAAGTTCCATGATAGGACAAAATATGATGTCAAAGTAGCAGAAATCACCACAGACTATTTGGAGTTAATCGAGAAGCTGATTAGCATAGGATACAAGCATGCTGAGGATGATTCTGCATTCAACGATGACCTCAAAAAGCTTCTGAGTGAAAAAACAAAAAGCAAAAAGCGAGCAGGAGAGAAAAGAACCTATAAAGATATTCTGGATGGAAGGGCCGACATAACCAAAGTGGTATATATTGACCGCAGAGACGATGGTAACACAATTTTTGGCAAGGCATTTGAGTTTTCTTCAAAGACAATTATAGAGCTGGAGACTGCAGGCTACCATGATACCAAAATAGCAATACAGGCAGCATTTCTGCGAATAGCAATAACGGATTTACATGACAAAAGTGTGCTGACTGAACACGAACAAAGCTTACTTGAGCAAAAGTTGTCTGCAGCAATGACATATGCCAAACATGAGCATCCACAAAAATCAGCGACTGCTCTTGATGACCTGATAAATGAAGTACGACACATTTCAGCAGATAAAGAGCCAGCAGTAAAGAACACGGTGTCGGAAATAGCACAGTCTGCGCGCTTGCTACAAGAGCAACTAACGCCCCGCAAGCATATGATTAGATAATATTCGAGGAACATCTAACAAAGGTGCGGCAGCAGGGCGCTGGCTCTTGAGAAAGGATGTCCTACTAACCCGGTATTCTGAAAAATAGCGCTCATGCTTGACTTGCCTTTTTCCTTTTTTCCTTGCGCAACTCTTCCTGAATCCATAAGTTTTCAAATATAGAAGAGTAGGTTAACACAGTTGACTCACTATTAGAATATGTGGCTAGTCCCAATGCATCGTACACATCTTCTTCCATTTCATCTTTTTTTAATTCTATGGCAAGAGAAAGTGCCTTGTCAACGACAATAACTAGGAGCTTTGTTTGCAGAGCTGTTTGGAGACCATGAATTTCCATTGTTTCCCAATTTCTTCGCAATTTCTCAGTTTCCGCCTCAACTTCGCCATCTCTGCCAACTAGGAGCCTGATTTTTACGCTGCGTTCTTGGGCGGCGTCTGTTAGAAACTGCGTCAGCCCTAGATGCTCCAGTATTTGTAATGCTTTAGCAGTTGGAAGTATTATCAAAATCTCATCTGAAGCCGATTTGAGGAGGTCAAAAGCCCGCTTTTGCGTCTCGGTTAGATCTCTTATAGTCTCTATGATTTCCCTAATAGCGCCCTTCTCTATTTCCTTTATTCTCTGCTTGGCAGGTATTGCCGAAGTGTTAGCCCATAGAGAGTCAAAGATGTATTGTCCCTGCTCTACCATTTCTTTAACATTACTATAGATTACTTGTGCTAGAGGTGTTCCTTCTTCTAGCATCGTAGTGGCCATGAACTCTGTTTCACTTATCGCAAGGCCACCCTTAATTCCATCCACATGCCGAAGTTCATCGACTATATTCATAAGCTGTTTGCAGTATTCGATGTTTTCGCTTGTAATTTCAGTGAGAAGCCTGATTTTTCCTCCCCGCCTCTTGATATCCCTATATCCGTTTCTGTATTCGTCTATGTTAACGACGATCGAGGGGGCTCTGTTATCAAAGTAAATATCCATTTTATTTTTTACATGGGACATAAAATAAACCCCCCTCTGTAGGGCATTATCTGCACCATAGAGCACTTCTGTTTTCCTTTCAGAAGTTGTCAAGAGGTAAAAATAGTAATGATAGCTCAGATATTTAAAGACCCAAGATACCACCGTCTAATTAGTTATTCCTGCCAAACACACACATAGATACACTCATGCTGCATCAATAGCACATGAACAACCCTACCACAGCTCTACTAAAAAGCTTAGTTAACAAGTTACTATGGTCGTTTACCAAGTATGAGATCGTAATCTTTGTTTGTCACAATCAGCCTTGCAGAGGGGAGATTCAAATGAATTATTATCCAAATCCCTCTGGGCCTCTCTGCTACTAGCATTGTCTATTACTCTTGAAGTTATTTTTACCAACTCTGCCCAATCGCCGTTCACGACCAAATTGACCTAGTCAGATAGATTTGATGAAATGAGTAATGAGCAGAAAATGTTTCCATATTCCCGACTATATACACTTGATACAAATCAAACTCAAAAAAAGCTAGGGTGTGGTACTTAGCAATTTTGTATGTATTGCCCAAGAGGTGCCTATGATTATCGTCACTATAGTAACTTCAACAATTACCGATGAGGTAAATGGATCCACAACAGAGGACAGAAATAAACCAAGAAATGAAATAATGATCGATATGACTATGACTCCAATCACCACCGTTGTTACAATCCAAATTTTGTTCCTTGTCGCAGGTGTTGTATGAGAAGTCAATGTTTTATTGCCATCTTCTCTTAGGTGATGGTGCTTATACCCGCTGAATACTAAAGCTTTTTCGACTATTGTATCATCTTTATGTAAAAAGAAAAATTTATTTAAAGTTGCATCTCAAAATGAAAAAGTTTAGCACAAATATCTAATCTGTACATATCTTACTTTCTTCTACTATAAACTATATATGGTATATATTTAAGTACGACCAAGAAGTCATCGTCGTATCGAACAAGGAGCAGTGCAAAATATGGAAGTGAAAATCCTTAATGACTAGAAATATAGTTCGACGCTACAACCAAAGACTTTCAATATCTAATACTAAGACATTCACGGTCGTCGGTTCTTTAATACTTGCATTCATTGTAGTGGATATGGTTTTTTCATTTGCAGCGACTACAGTTAGTGTTTCAGCCAATTGGGAGATCGCATTGTTTGTAGTTATAGCATGCGTATACGGAATAAGTCAGTATCTAATTCTGAATTTTATCAAACATAAAACTAAAGAGATTAGGGCCAGTGTGCCGCTTCTTAAGATGCTATATAAATTTGTGGCAGTTTATCAGTATGTGGCGCTTGCTTTTATCGTGTCAGTTATTATTGAAATATTTCTTGCCTCTTCTTATAATACGGCTATCTTGAATTGGGGTACATCAATCAACTATGCAATATGCGGAGGTATATGGGGAATACTTGCATTTAGGTTTCTTGTATGGTACAAATCGGTTAGAAGCTTTGTGGTGTTGTTATATGCTTTAACGTCTATAACCATCACCATTGCTTTTCTTTCTTGGCTTCCTTACAATGCTGGCGTATTATCGGAAATGCCAGCGGAGAGAAATATCCAAACACCTCCAACTCCGTACCAATTTTATGATTTGAATTCAACAATGGGGAGACTACAGTATTATAGTGGTGTAATAATTGTTCTGCCTGTTTTCTTGTTGTGGGTAAGCTCGATTTTGATGCTGCATAAATATTCTCAAAGTTTGGGGAGGATCAAATTCTGGAGTCTTGCGGCGATTCTCCTACTATCTCTTGTTATGACACCCACCGGTCTGCTCTTTGCTTATATTCCAGCTATTTTGGGAACATCAAGTTCTAATATTCCGCTTCATATAACCATGCTATATACATTAGTGCCCGGCCTGTCCGGTGGCTTTCTCTTTGCTGCGCCCTTCTTCGCTATAGCTAGGCATATTCCACCAAACAAGAGTTTTTTAAAAGAATATTTGATCCTTGCTGCATGGGGGCTTATTCTCTTTAATGTCACCACATCAGGCAATGTGTTAAATGCAGCATATCCACCTTTTGGATTTTCCGACGTCATGTTAGAGGTGACAGCATCTTCCTTAATATTGTTAGGGCTTTACTGTTCAGCCATTTCAATATCGGCTGATACAAAGCTGCGTCAACTTATTCGTAAATCTGTGCTAGAGGAGATCAAAGTACTTGGTAATATTGGAGCTGCGCAAACTAAGATTGAAACAGAGAAAAGAATAGTAAACACAGTAAAAGAGCACTCTGATATTATGAATGAACAGACAGGTGTTCAACCATCTATTAGCGAAGAGGATATCAAACATTATTTAGACGAGGTATTTAGAGAAATCCAGCGCAAGAGACATGACGATTTTGATACAGATAAGATTTAACGAGTATATTATAAGAGCATCGCATTTAATCATAGGATTAAAATGAATTTTTATCAAGCCCGACGGGCCCGCTATCTTATCGCTCACTAAAGGAGGTTCGTGCGAAATAGTGACATTCCACAGTATATACTACAGGATGTCCACAGCGCTTTCGCCCGAATATTGTTATAATATACAGACCCATCGGTTAAACCCTGATTTATATAAATAACAATCTTTTCGCAACCTGGATAAAAAAATTCTATCTTGGAGATTTTTGTCCAACTGGAACAAGGAAGTGGTCACTATAGAGAAGGTTTGATATTCGCAGAACTATTTCCTGTTTGTTCTTACTTGAAACCGATTGAGCCCGTTCATAATCTATTGAATAATCCTCCTCTTTATATGGTGAGGCATCTGTCAGTTCTAATATTGTTTTAACTATTTGTAGATAAGCATTTGCGGTAGGATCTGTAGAGGTAGCATTGTATATCATTTCCTCAATTTTCTTTAAAAGATCTTGGCGCATTTCTTTTACTGAACTGAATCTTGCCCACGCAAGGTAGGAATTCCAGCCTACTGTATCTCGCATTTGAGAATCTTCACGCCTCCCCAGATTATTAGCAAGGTCTGATATAAGGAGACATATACGTGCATACTTGAATTCATTTGAATCATAAGGACCATATGCATAACATAGTTGGTCATTGGACCTAAGAAAATTTTCATGATCTATTGCCTGTTCTATCTCTGAAACCAACCACTCTTTGTGTCCAGCATGTATGGCATTCAATGCCCATTTTTTGTGTATTTTTTCGTTAATTGAATTTCTAAAAGTACTATAATCATGAGTCAATCTAGAAATGGCTACCAAAGTGGCAATGTAGACTTCAGCTTTATCCATATCAGCTGAAAGGGGTGAAATTAACTGGCGAAATTTGTCTTTAATTTCTGTCCGTAATTGATTATTTGAATGAAATTGAGCCCACTCAATATGGTCTGCAATATAGGAGCTAGCCCGTAATGAATTTTTCAAATCAATGTTGTTGATTTTAGCCATATGTGCTAGTAAAACAGACACATGAGCATATTTTCTATCGTTTCTGTCATGCAAATCATTAGCATATGGCTTGGGGTCTCTTTCTTCCTCTTCGGAAGGGATGATACCCGACATTTGCATAACTTGGTAAGGGTTCCAAGTAGACATCGTAAAGTAAATCTTTGTGTAACGTCCTTTGATTCCTGTGGAATAAGGAGCCATCTGGTATGGACCATACTCATGGCCCTTATCATCAGAACCGTCTCGAGTAGGATCGTAAAGGCTGTCCTTTCCAGGTTCATCATGAATAAATCTGCCATATCCATCTTCAGGATCAAAGATTATCTTTGGCGCAGACCAAGGACCCCAAGGCGTATCGGCTAAGCGAACAATGACCCCTCGGGTATTGCACAATTCACAATTGTATAGCATTATCCACTTTTCAAGAAAGTAATTCCACCTGATGGATAATTCGCCCGCACATCGGACGGAAAATAATGGTTTGGCCATAGATTCGTCAGAGGCCCAAAGAGGTTTCGAATGGCGGTCGTCTTCTTCTTTTTCTTCTTCTTCGGGGATACCTGAAAAGAACATTAGTGAAGATCGATTGGTGATTTCATCCAATGAGATATAAGCCAAGTAAATGTCGCTCTTTCGATGTTCACCTGTTCCCCATATTAACAATCCTTCACCAGTGTTCTCTGGTAATCCTTCAAGAACGCGATTGTCTATAACCTGAGCGGAAACATGAATGAATTTATCAGTTGATAAAGTGTAAATTGGCTTACCAAAATGTATTCCGCCATCGTTTGACCGTGCAAGTATGGATCGCGTGGGCCTAAGTGCCTCTGGAAATAAGTCTGTAGTAAAAAATACATACATGTATTCACCAACGCTAATGCCTTCTATTGGATGCTCTCCTGTCATCTGATCTACATAATCCAAATGAGGAAAATCTTGATTAAACGACAGCCGAATTCCTTCATAAGCATGATCGCTAGTAGTATAGGCTATCGCATCATAGTCAGTAGCAGCTTCATTGAAATCTTCACCTGGCATTGCCGATGCTGGAAGGCCAGGTTTACCTTTGAGTCTGTTAGTATCACCGAATAAAAAATACAGTCTGCCGTCATGTGAAAAAGATACTCCTAAATCTGTTCCATAGATGCCAAAGCGTGAGCCAGTCTCATTCAGCGTTTTCTGTCCTGTCTCACGGTCAATATCCCCAGTCAGCTGAATAACTTTACGCGTGCCATATAACTTACTGGGTCCAGGATTGCCTGCGCATAAAGGATAATAATTCATCAAGAAACTGTTATTTGTATTTCTTCTTTTTTCCCCACTCATTTTTGTTGCTTCTTAGTCTGTTATATTGGACTGGATAGATATACGTTCTATTAGTATTTACCCATTAATCGTTTAACGCTCAAAATACCATACTCAAATTTACAAACGCGCAAAATTATAATCTCACTCTCCTAAATGAAACTATTTATCTTTTTCTTCTTATTATTAGATCCTAAGAATCTGCTTTTTGAAGCGACATCACTTCGCGGCCCGACGCGCCCGCTATGATATCAGTCCTAAAACAGGATTCTTGGGAATAAAGGAGTGAAATAGAAAAAATATGCAAGCGGAAGAAGAGTCATCATCCTCCACGATGATGGATCCTTGGTCAATATTCCTTTATGGAATGAAAGCTCCCATGACTAGGGAGAATATAGAGGAAGGGTGGCCAAATTTTTTGATTTTTCAAAGATGCAATCCTGACTAGCAATGATTAATAGACCGATGTGATAGAGTTCATGAAAAGTGTGACGTCATGAGATGCGATAACCCTGTCATGAATCAGATCCTCGATGCTTACAAACCAATGTGGTCGCTAAATCATGCCATTTCTCTAATGGGTTGGGACTTTGAGACTTACATGCCTAGGAAAGGCACAGAAGAAAGAGGAGTGGCCGATTCTCAACTTCATCTACTGCATAAAGAGCTCCTGCTAAACAAAGATTTTGTTGGTCTCGTAGGGTCAGCGAAGAAACTGGAGAACCTTAACGATCCAGAGAAGGGCATTGTACGAGTGCTCAACAGGGAAATAACCAAGCAGATAAAGATACCCAAAGAGTTGACTGAAGCAGAGGCTCTGGAAAGGATAAGGGGCAACATGGCATGGAGACAGGCCAGAGAAAAATCGGATTTTACGATGTATGCACCCCACTTGAAGAAGATGATAGAAATAAAGAAGCAAATCGCGGATAAGATAGGTTATGAAAAGCATCCATATGATGCGTTTTTGGATACGTTCGAAGAAGAGCTTACAGTAGATGACTTGGATAAAGTATTCGGTGTATTGACTCCGCGTACTCAGAAGATTCTGAAAAAGCTCGTAGATTCAGGCAGCCCATTTTGCAAAGAGAGCAAACTTGGAAAATCAAAGTATGATATCCAAAAGCTTGATGAGCTCAATCGTGATATTTTGACTCTCCTGCAATACGACATGGAACGTTTCAGAATAGATGTATCTACTCATCCTTTCACTGAGGCTATGGGCCTCAACGACGTCAGAATAACTACCCGGTATGAAGGGACTGATTTCAAAAAGTCGATATCTAGTACTATTCATGAAGCTGGTCATGC
>JBKPNF010000218.1:0-16104 GCA_046732455.1 Thermoproteota archaeon
CAGGCAGGTATGCCAGCGGACAAAAAAGATGCCAGATATGTGAGATATTTATCAAGTGGGATGGACTTTGGTGCCCATGCTGTGGATATAGACTGAGGACTAAGCCTAGGAATTTAAAGTATAAGGCAAAACTGAGGGCCAGGACAAGGAAGCAGCATGAGGTCAAAGTTGCCAAGCCAATTACTGTTCGCATAAGGTAGACCAATGGAAAACGAGCCGCAGGTTCTTGTAACCGAAATAGTCAGCCCAAGCACTGGACGTAATTTTCTTCTTAGCAGTACTTTTTTTCAAAACGGCTGCTTTATCGTGGTAACTGAGGGTCAGCCACGCATAGGGGCGGTTTCTATGGCTATTAGCGCATCAAATAAGGTTAGCACCGCCAAAGTCATACCAAGCAAGCATGATTCAATTTTTATCAATACCATGGCAGAGAAGGTGTCGTCAATGATCAATGGGATATCATTGGTATCGCTACACAGCAAGAGCCAACTGGAGCTTGACGACATGAAAGCAATTATGGAAGGGGTTTTGAATACTATAAGTAGTAAAAGACATGAATAACGATAGTGCAGATTTCCGCAGTTTTTTGTGGAAGCTCTGAAGTGAGAATGATCTTGTCCGTATAAAGCGGGATGTTAATGCTGAATACGAGCTTGCAGCAGTTACTGCAAGATTAGACGGCGAGCGGGCTGTACTGTTTGATAAGGTGCATGGGAGCAAAATGAAAGTCGCTTGCAATGTTGTAGCGACTCCCAGAAGGTTTTATCTTGCACTTGGACGCGGCTCCCACAAAGCAAGTGAAGCTGATGTCAAAAAGAGTATATACATGCCCGCGTTACTGAAGCTGTTCTCACCCTGTCAGAGCCTGGAAGAATTCAATATAGCGCCTTATTTGAAGAAAACTCATCTAGAAACTTGAATGATCTTCCTATAGTCACTCATTTTGAAAAGGACGCCAGATCTTTCATTACATCTCCGATAGTATTTTCAGAGAATCAGGAAAACGGCAAGCAGAACCAACGGACACACCGTCTTCTGCGCCTTGATGAGCGCCATATGGCAATACGCATGGTCGAGGGCAGACATCTTCACAAGTCCTTTGCGTGCGCGCGCGACCATGGCGAGGACTTGAAAATTGCAATAGCGATAGGGGTCCACCCCGCAGTTAACATTGCAGCGGCATATCAGGCATCGTACGGAGTCGATGAGATGCTTATCGCCAACTCACCCCTCGGGGGCAAGTCTATACTCACAAAGACAAGGAATTCGCAGCTTTATGTGCCAAGTCATGCCGAGATTGCCCTTAATGACAGAACACCTGAGGAATGGATGCCCGAAATCATCCGCGCATACGATTTCAAACGCAAGCAGCCAGTCCTTGAGCTAGAAAGAATAATGTTTCGCAACGATGCCATCTACCATGATATCCTTCCTGGATATGCCGAGCGTCGCTTACTGATGGAAATGCCAGTTGAGGCAAAAATGTATGAGTACATCAAAAGTATGTACCGCCACGCAGTCAGTACATCTCACAGATGGAGGTAGCAACTGGCTATCCGCAGTCATTCAGATAAAGAAGCAGTTAGAGGACGAACCTAAGAATGCACTCTTGGCAGCATTTACAGCCCATCCCTCACTGAAGATAGCTACAGTAGTAAATGACGATATCAGTCCCACTGACTCTATTGCAGTCGAGTATGCAGTCGCTACACGGCGTCAAGGCGATAGAGACTCGATTATAATCTCCCAAATGTAAAAGGATCTAGCCTAGACCCCTCAAGTGATCAGGAGAACTTACTCACAACTAAGATGGGCGTAGACGCTACTGCAACAATACTCAAATCAAAGGAGAGGTTTGAGATCGCTAAAATCCCTGGAGAAGAAAAATTAAATCTTTCCGACTACCTCTAGGTCAGGACAAGAGATTAAATAACCTTTACATCTTAGACAATAGAGTAGTTATGAAGCCCAATAATTATGCTATGAAGGATTGGCATCTTGAACATGTTGAAAAGGTGATCGTCCGTTTTGTAAAGGGCATTTCTCCAGACGCTTCTTCTTTTGAAAAACGAAATTACAAAAGATATAGCACAGTTTCAAGCTGTGCCAAGCAAATCGATTATGACATCAAGCATGGTGTCTCTACAGATGAAGTGCTAGATGTTGTGAGAAAGATAAGACACAACAAGAACTTCCATGACCTGCAAAAGAATCCAGAATCACTACAGCGGCTCGACGAGCTTGAAAGACAGCTCTCTGTTCCAAAAAAAGTAACTTCGACGTGGTATTAGAAAATGTCCGAATACCGCTTTACTGATGGCAATCTCCTGATTGTATATGCTATTCACAAAGGAAAGTCTGCAGCCAATAGCGACCTACCAGATTATATCAAAGAGCGCATAAAGGTGGGCCTTGAAACGTATGCCATGATCATGAGGTCAAGACCAGACAAGCATAAGACAATGGTCATAGTGGTAGGGGACCCTGGACCGGCTGAAAAGGTTAAAGAAGAACTGGTCAACGGCGGAATTAGAGATGATATTATTGCAATAGATACGGACTCGAGGAACATGGCCCAGACCATCAGCAGAATTGCAGATTTGATAAAAAGCAAGCCAAACCCACCTTTTATTTACTTTATCGGCTCGGTTTGGTTGCACGACATTTTCAAGTCCACAGTAGTGGCCAAGCTTAAAGGCTGCAGGGTACAATTCTACGGCGCCCTTGATCACCGTCCAGTAGACGAGGTAGAGAGGGAAAAGGCACTTGATGTCCCCAAAAAGAGTATAGAAAATTACAAGCAGCAAGCCAAAAACAAGGCAGTAGAGATGCTACTCGATATTATATTTCCCGGCTAATGTTTTAAGGTTCCCATGACACCCTCACCATAATAAGCGATCATACTCTTCCTTGATATCGTTGCAGTAGATTCCGGATACATAGATAGGGTAGGTAAAAATTTGCCAACAAGCAGAAATTTTTTAGCTATTGTTGATATTCATCTTAACACTTATCGCATCGCCATCTCAATATTGAAAGCAACTTTCGAGCAATAATAAATATAATGGAAAATCTCTGATGCTACGATTGCCGAAATACTTCAAATAAAAAGTGACGGCTTGTTATAAGAGCATAGAACCCAGAAATTCACCAAAATCAGTAGCTTTGAAGATACTATATATTGGGTTTGCATAAGCGTAGGACAGAGAGCGGTCATCGTCTAGTTTGGTCTAGGACACTGGCCTTCCATGCAGAACGCGAAGCTAGCCCGTAACCCGGGTTCAAATCCCGGTGACCGCACCGTTCTTATTCTCTTGTCATATCTCACTGGAGAAAGTCTTTTCCTGCAGAGTCGTGCCGGATTCAATCGTGGCAGTACCAATGACACGCCAATTGATATCAGTACTATTATTCAGTATCTTGCCGAAGAGAGCCGCTGTCTGATCACTGTATTGCAATGTCAGAGTGTCGGACAAAGTCACTGGCTGGTTGGGAAAGAACGCGGGCCTACCATTGACAGGAACGTCTTCATACGATAATGTATCGGATCCTACAGGAACACCATCTGCAAATAGGTCATATGCGATCCCTGAAGTGGTCAGTGTGAATTCATTGGTGTTCATTATCTGGAATCCCACTCTAAGATCTAGCTTTTGTTCGGCTTCGCTGCCTGACATGAGTTGGACCCCTGTCAGTTGGATTGCAACCTTTTGTGGGTCAAATGGGGTCTGTACAATAAGTGGGTAGAAAATTATTGTAAGAGCGACTGCGGCAATGGCACCAATAAGAATAATTCTTCGCGGGCCTATTATCAAGTACGGTGCTAGCTGTCTAACAGAGCTGATTAAAACCTTTCTGGAAGGAGACGCTATATTTGCTCTTTTTACATTGCTAGGACTGTTGCTGCGGAGAAGCAGCGTCTCGAAAAATCCCGAGCAATTCCTAGCTCTCAACGCTAAATGTGTTCAGTTAAGGCAAGAGTAGTCATGCTCTGTCAAAGGTTGTTTAGTCTTTCGCTTCCACATGCTGCAGGCTCTTGCCGCAATACTTCCAAAACGAAATTTGAAGTATTCTCCTAAAGTATTGACAAGAATAATTCTGGATATCATGTCTTGTTGAAGAAAGTGAAATAGATTTCAACAAATAGTGCCTACTCTAGGATTGCTGTAATATTGCTATAACATGCTTTACAACCTCTTCAGCATGGGCGTTTATGAACCTGATTCTTAGCTAATAGTGTAATAATATTATTTGGACATTCGATTTTCAACGCTTAAAGTCCTCTCACAATCGGATCTCTACTCGAATTCTGCAGCACAATAGCATCAATAATATATCACGGAAAATGAGAAAATAATATGGCGCTAGCAGACGGCCTCGTGACATGGGTGCATTTGGTAGGCGCTTCAATATGGGTTGGGGGCTCGATCTTTCTGGGAATCGTACTTGTGCCTGTCCTCAAGTCGCACACCGACACGCTCGAGGAGATGGTAGCATTAATGGTCAAGATTGGGCGGCGTTTCAATAAAATAACCATACCTGCCTTTGCCGCCTTGATAGCAAGCGGCATCTACAATTCGCGAGTATTTCTCGGGGAGCCCAGCACGATACTTGATACAACTTATGGCATTATCTTACTCACCAAGGTCATTCTGGTGGTAGCAACCATAGTAACGTATGTTATACATATCAGGCTATTGGATGCGGATATGGAGCGCAAGATAATGTCAGGTCAAGGTGGAAACATTTACGTTCAGTCAGTACGAACAAAGATCATCATTCTAGGTGAAGTCATCGTCGTCTTGTCAGTTGCAATACTGCTCTTGGCAGCACTACTTGATAGCGGCATTTAGTCCTCGATTATCACAATATATCTTCCTCCTTTCTGCTGCTCTATACGGTATTTGCATCCGACAAACTTGCATGCAACATGCAGGTTTGTCAGCAAATGTTGAGTTACGCGGGCAATTCGATACCTTGATCGTCCCTTGCTCAATGCAAGCGGGAGTACGAGCATGTCAGCAAGGAATGCGTCTACCGTAGCCTGTGCAAGTGTGCTCTCCAAGAATCGCTTGGCAGCCTCAGTCCCAACGGCCTCTGCCCTCTTGCCAAGCTCACCTATAGAATCGCCACCGACGTAGAGGCCAAACTCGGACACGGAGTAGACAAGGATTGAAGACCCCGGAGAAAAAGAGGTTTCTATTGAGGCAGTGTAATTGCTGCATCGGATATCTTTTTTCTCTAGCGCGATCAACGCAGAGGATATCTGTCGCTTGGCGACATTTACTGGAAGCTGGCCGCATACACTGATAATCTTTGGCTCAACATACCGGGTAGCTAGGAGTTCTATTGTGCCGGGCCTTTTGCAAGGCTTGATAGTGGATTGCACTAGTCCGCCTCCCTTTGGATAGTATCCTCGCTTCACTACATCGACTAAAAATTTAATTCCGATGCTCAGGTAGCTTTTGGCAACAACATGCTTGACGTAATCAATTGTGGGGCTTGCTTTGACGTCCGTCCCGCCAGTGACCTCAATCTCCAGGCTGTTGTTAGAAAGTGACACAGCTGGCACTACTGTCATCAATATCAGTGGGATGCTGCCAGCCGTGCCAATATCGAACTTTACCGAACCTCCCTCGAATCTATCAGAGGGAGAGAATCTAATCCACTCAGCCCCTACCTTGACGTTTTCAAATTTTGCCTGAAAAAGGTCAGCAATAATCCTGATTCCTGTCATGTGCTGTGGACGCAGGCCAGGGTTCGCCCTTTTTGCACGGATGTTGGTTACTTCGACCGGTTTGCCTGTGATTGCAGATAGAGAAATTGCAGTGCGCAGTATCTGGCCGCCGCCCTCTCCCTGAGACCCATCAATCTTGACGAAGTCAGGAGAAAATGTCACTTAATAGATAAACTCTCTAGCTGTACTTAAAAATATAATGTCTGCTTTATCCATGTCAAAATAATCAATCTGCTATTTGTATTGTCATAGTTTCTGCTTCAAAAGATGGTATGCGAGTTTTATGAATTCTTTTCGGAAGAATACACTGTAGTCAGGCAGGACAAGCGTGGGGGAAGAATATTTCAATGCTGCGTTATTATTGTTAGTACGATTATCAGACGGCATAACCTCCGGAAATATTCAAATTAGCGCAGGCAACCGTGCTTACTTAGGAGCGGGAGTCGCCCAGCATGGCCAAAGGCGTAAGACTGAGGCTCTTATCCCTTAGGGGTTCGTGGGTTCAAATCCCACCTCCCGCATCTCTCTCTTTATGTATTGACTTGGAATTTTATTATTTCACGCATTCATTCAAAATGGAAATTTGAAGTAAAAAAGAAGAAAAGGTTAAGAAGAAAAATTTTGCTTGGTGGTTACTGTCCGCCAAACAATCTTCCTATTTGCTCACCAAGCCCACCGAGTGGGTTGCCGCCTGTCTGGTTGCCGCCTGTCTGGTTGCCGCCGCCACCACCACCTTGTTGTGCCGCGGCTTGTCCTGCTGGTGTTGTTATTGTAATCTGCGTGCCATTCTCGCCTGTGACCTGATTAGCTATGCCATATATCGGCTGTCCTTGGAAGTGGTTGTCGGTGTCCTCAGCTGCTGGCATTATGGTCATAATCCCTGCGTTATTTGTGAAAGTTAATGTTGTGTCAACGCCTGGCCACTTAGTCGTGCCATTTACAGAGATGTCTGCAGTTCCGTTTATCGAAGTCGGCTGGCCCTGTATCAACTGTACAGTATTATTGCCTGCACTAAAGTCGGTAAAGTTGTGCGTGTGGTATCCAGTGCCATCAGGGTGCACCATGACAAAGTTAGCTGCAAAATTCGTCACATTTCCGTCTTGGACATTTAAGTTCCAGTTTCCTCCTAAGATGTATGGTGACTCCTGACCTCCACCGGTTTGGCTAGTACCACTTGTTGCACCGCCTGCTGATTGGTTGCCGCCGCCGCCTGCTGATTGGTTGCCGCCGCCGCCTGCTGATTGGTTGCCGCCGCCGCCTGCTGATTGGTTGCCGCCGCCTAGCTGTCCGACAGTTGACGCAATAATCCCACTGGCTGTAAAGGTGTCAAAAGGAGTAGCTACAATTACTGAAGTAGCATTGCCTCCTGGCTGTGCAGTTACTAATCGCGTGCCAGAACTGGCAAACGGGATCGTAAATGCCGCTGCGATTAAAAGTAATCCTATACCAGCCATTGCAATAGTTTTAGAATGCTTCTTTCTGTCGTTATTATTCATTTCTGGATTCATTATTAAATCATGAAATGTTACCGAACTTAATAACCGTTGTAGCATAGGAAAATATAACAACATTATGTATATTACATACTCTTTTAGATTCTAGCCCAGATACTTCTCGCGTACTGTCATCCAGAGGATAACGAAAAATAAAGTGTCTGTGGACTCATCCTGAATTTTGCTGAAAAAGCCTCAGCAAACATCTATCTATGCCCTTTGGACTTTTGAAGACAAGATAGACCTTTTGTTGCTGCCTAGCTGATATGTCCAAGCCTATCCTCGTGGTGAGGAGTAGTTGTTCACTTGCCCGTTATCAGAATGGAATTGGTTTATATTGTTTTTGTCGTTAAGCCTCTGAGAATTTCTTCTTCGCAGTTGCCTGGTATACGAAATTCAGTCCTGCAAAAGGAAAAATACTCGTTACAAGGTAATTCTATCACGATTTAATGGCAGAATAAAAAACATCTGCAATCAAAGAGACATATAAGGCAAGCCGTAACCACCATTGCCATAAAAATTTCGACGCAGGTACAATACCCAGACAAATCCTCCTTTGTATCTCGTGGCAGTTCTACTGTCTGCTTCTTCATGACCGTCTCTGAATCATAATTATTAAATTCTTAGTGCTGTTGCTGCTCACTGTTGTAAAAAAGGCGGGCACGCTTTCAGACTAGATCTTTGTCCTTATCCTCGTCCACCATTTCAGCCATTGTATTGGCTTCATCTTTTTCGGATAAGGGAGGGCTCACCAATTCGGCGTCAATAGCACTTGTTCTTTTTCTTTCCTCAATCCTTTCCTCTAGAGTTTCAGATTTTTGCGAAGGCTCCAGACGCTTAAGTCGTTTGGCCATATTCAGCCTTGCATTGATGACGTTGACTTCTTCCTCCAGGACCTTTTTGAATCCGACAAGCATTCCATGTTGTTCGTCATATGATGGATGCTGCGTTATTTTGTCCATTGTATCTTCGAAGATCGTGATTATGCTTTCGATATGGCTTCCAAGCATCTGAATGTCGGCTGCGTCCTTTGCGTTGATTTCATCGTCTTTGGCAGCCTCTTTTAGCTCAGTCGACGTCTGTTGAGCAGCAGCTTTGCTTTTCTTTCCTATCGAATTGACCAATTCTTTCAATGTCAGTCCAGTTTCTCTGGCCTTTTTAGACAATGATTCTTCATTATGTTCTGACGAGGATTCTGGAGTTCCTTCAGACAATCTTTGCTCACATTCATCCTATCCATCATGATTAAAAGCAGTTTGGTATGATTGCTAGGCTCTAAGGACTTTTTTTGCGTAGAGTATATCATGATTTCCAGGTGTCATGTCTTCCCAGACGACATAGACGTTATTCCCTGCCATATCTAGAGATGGGCACTCAGAGATCTTAGCGTTATTGCTCAGGTTGAATACTTGTGTTAAATTATTACCGGTCATCTCTAGTAGAAAGATCTCTTGGTTACCTGAAGCAGAGACCTCCTCTGCTATATATGAAAGCTGTTGATCGTAAGCAGCGACTTCTACATTTGTTGGATTTATGAATGTGCCATTCTGGTCAATCGTTAGAGGCTCTGAAAAGCTTTTTCCTCCGTCAGTGCTCTTCATGAATACGGGACTATTTACATTCACCGAACCAAGTCCTCCTGACACTACATAAACAGCGTCATCAAAGGCCGCCACCTGCGCCTCGCCAGAATCATTCTCGGGGTTGAGTTTTGTCATGTTATCAAAAGTAGTTCCACGATCTGAACTCCTTACGAAGAATAAACCCTCATTATCTCTTTTATCTGGTTGGGCATCTGCCATATTCCAGGCTATGTATACACTGTCTTTGTATGCTGCTACCTTTGGAAAGGTTTCATGATTGGCGTTGCTGCTAATGTTTACCGTCCTACCAAAAGTTGCGCCGCCGTCATCGCTTGCCTTTAAGAAAATTTTCGCCTTATCACCTTCACTCTGGTCCAACCACACCACATAAACATTATCTCCAAAAACTGCTATCTCTTGGTTAAATGAGTCTGATGTATTGTTACTAAGATTTTTAATATTGCCAAAAGTGGTTCCGTTATCTTCGCTCTTTATGTAAAGCACTTCTTTGTTGCCTGAACTATCATCGGCCCATATTGCATAGACGTTATGGTCATAAGCAGCAATCTGAGGGTGCTCTGAAAAGCCCGGATTGTTGCTCAGGTTGACAGGTGATCCAAAAGTAGTCCCGTTATCAACGCTTTTTTTTATAAAAATATCGTAGTTTGTGTAGCTGGAGGGCATAGAATCTTGCCAGAGTACATAAACATTGTTATTCGACGCTGCAACCTGCCCGTAGACAGAATCCGTAGGATTATTTGTAAGGTTGGTTGCATTTCCATAGATAACTAGGGACGGATCGTTATCTCTAGATTCACTTACAATACTGTATTGCAATTGAATAGGCGGATATTGACAGTAAAACAAGAAAGCTAAGATACTTGCCGCTCCTCCTGTAATTAAGGCAGCTATCAAGATATGGAAGGCTTTCACAGTTCATGTATGTATGAGTCTTATTTGAACGGTGCGAAGGCCGCAAATTTAAACTCGGACTTGAATAGAAAACAAGAACATTTACTTGGAGCAGAAGGCGGCCATATCTTTAGTCATATATCTAATTTGCATAATGGGTAATTGCGCTAAAGGAATTAAACCAAACAATTGTGCAAGCATATTCTGTCAGATTCAGGGGATGTGTGAAATGCCGTAGCTATTATTCATACTTTGCCTCCTCTGATAAGTTAACTGTTTTGCTCCAAGTCTAGTAATAACGCTAGTCAAACTTTTTCAAAACATTATAGTATGGCGATGCCTTATGCCGCTCGATGCATTTTCCGCATATCGACTTGTCGCCGTATTTCTTGTGACATTGGCAGTCACATATGCTCTTTATATTTGCCAACTATTAAAAAAATGCAATAGAAATTATTAAACGTACACCGATGGTCTAATCTTTTATTACAGCCCGTGCCATTATGAGAAGCGCAGAGGGAGAGAGAAAGGGAGAGAGAGAATGACATTGATATTCTGTGCTTTTGGCGGAGGACACTACATATAGTCGATATTTGTGTTTAGCATTTGGGAGGCACGCTTAGCCTCTGAGCACCTGGAACACTTCTTGACTGTGGCCCGCGGGTTTGACTTTTTTGAAGATCTTCACTATCTTACCTGTCTTGTCTACAAGGAAAGTGGACCTGTCAACGCCCATGTATTCTCTTCCCATGAACCTTTTGGGTCCATAAACGCCATAGTTTTTCGATACTTCGTTATTAGGATCAGCAACAAGAGGATAGGGAATGCTGGTATTTTCACGAAACTTTTCATGCGATACCTCATCGTCAGGTGAAATACCAACGATCTCTATGCCAGCGTCCTTGAACTTTTTATAGTCTCGGGTAAACTCAGTTGCTTGTGTAGTGCAACCAGGTGTGAAATCTTCGGGGTAAAAATAGACTACAACATCTCTTTTACCATGAAGATCGGACAGTTTATTCTCCTTTCCTTGCTTGTCCCTCATTGCGAAGTCAGGCGCAACGCTTCCCTCAGCAAGCTCGATTGGGTTTTCTTGCATAGTTGGCAAAGTACAAGAGCAGGAATAAAAAAGTTAAGAAGTCAACGACGGGTACAGGCGTAGTAGTAGCCGTTCTATGCTACCCGTACACTATTTTCCAGTTCCTGGCAGGATGCACTCTAGGGTAGCGAATTGAGAATATTATATCATGACGTCTAGCCAAACACGAAAGTGTAGAATACGAAATTATCAGAGCGGGGGATAATCTCTATTTCGTGGGCCTCTGGCTTGTCTGCCCTGACTAAGTTGTGCATAAAAGGCCACTCGATGCTGACGATGCTTACGTCGCTCTCAAGCTTGGCGTCTCTACCCAGTTGCTCTCTCGTTAGATGGTTACCGTCAAGTTTGATTTCTATCCTGCCGGGCTTGCCATCAGATGTCCCTATTATACAATGCACTCGCTTAGCAGCGTTGTATTTCATTATCACTGCTGCACTCCCTTCCTTGCCGCCTGGTCCATACTGTACTCCCTCACGCTGCCATACCCACCTGCCACGGAGATATACGACATTAACATCGTGCGACCCAGGATCCGCGACAACATTTACGACTTCTGGCTTGAGCGTCTGGTTGTTGCCAAAGCGACGGAGACGAGAATAACCTACACATATCTCGGGGGCCATTCCGTAAAAGTGCATCCCATAGATATCATAAATATCATCCTTCGGGTCATCCTGCTCCTTTTCTTCAATTGGCTTTTTACCTGCCTCTTGTAATAACTCAACAACAACATCTTCAAAATCCTCCATGCCACCATAGCCTGCATGTTCATAACGGACAAATCCATTGTGATCTACAAACACATGTTTTGGCCAGTACATATTCCCATAAGCTTCCCAGGTCTTGTTCTTAATGTCAAATGCGACTGGAACGTCACTGACATTATATCGAGAAAGAGCGCGCTTGATGTTGCTATGGTCGGTAGCAAAATGATACTCAGCAGAATGAGCCTGAACTACCTGCAAACCATACTTTCCATATTTTTGTTGCAGGCGCCTCATCATAGGTATGGTTCGGAGACAAAAGATGCAGGTGTACGTCCAACAATCGATGATAACGACCTTGCCTTTCAAACCTTTTATCGACAGTGGTTGCGAGTTCGCCCAGTCTGTAATTTCTTTAAATTCAGGGGCAGGAACCGCTGGGATAAGCTCCATTTCTACATGCTGCAGAGGACTAGACGGGATATAATTGTTAGATCCCTCGTAATTTCGATTCCACTGAGATAGTGAATGTAATAGATGTAGTTGCAAGAGGCAGAAAGGCGCATGATACAGAAAGGAACAAAACTGATAACAATTGTCACTCCAGTTCTCTCATGCATCACTTCAACTAGTTCATCGAATATATTAGCAAAGCATTTTGCGTGATAATCTGATAAATATAGACCTAGATCCCTGGCACTAACAAAGATTTTTTGTCGTATGGTTAAACAAACTACTACGGCATCATAGTCTTTTTCAGACCCGCTACCGTCCTCCTATTCTTTAAGGAATAGCACAGGATCACCAATCGTTTTGATTTTTGTGCTATCACTATCTCCAAATTTTTCAATACACCCTGTGTGACACTATTTATTACGAGTGATTTTGTTATCGAATGACGAGAACTAACGATAACATGGGCTTCAATAATGGTCGCTTTATCATTTTGTTCAGGAGCCACCCAAAGAAATAGATGTCAGACGATTTGGAGAACAAGAGCTTGTCAAGAATAGGCAGATTGAGAAAATGAAAAAAGTTTGGTGTGTTAAATAAATGCAGCAAGAAGAATATTGGATGTGCTTTTCCAAATAACGAATGATGTAAAAGAAATGGCGAAATATCGGCATCTCGAGAATTGTATATACAGACAGGGTCTGAAGTACAAGCTCCGATATTCCACGATATTCCAGATACCATGATCATAGAATTGTGTTATTCTCACCAAATAGGAGTTTGATGACATTACTGACGTCGTCTTCCATAGATATTATTTACTCATACGAAGTCAGAATCATTATGTTAGCCTTAATGAAGAAAAGTAAAAATAACAACCCACCAAAAGTTGCGACTAGAGGCTAATCAAAGAGACTAAGAGAATTGTTATGCTGCAGATTCGGTTATGATAAAACGGTCTCTCAACTGTCACAATCTATACACAGACAACGTAGAACAATATCTTAACGAAGAAGACATGAGGATCTCTGGATTCAAGTAAGCGTTACAAGGAATGTTAAATGCAGCAGAGCAACCTGTTCATCGCCAAATCAAAAACTAATATAGCTATTTGGATAGGATGACCATCTAAGAAGAGATACAGATATACCTATATGTTTGTCCAAATGAAATGATGCGCAATGGTGCACAAGTAGCCGACAATCTCAGATTATTGATTTCGTCTTCAAAGAGTGCTACTTATGTCGAAGCACGCTATCAATCAAGAGTGTCAAGCGAGGTCAATTTTATCAACGGCGAACTTGAAAGGATAAGAATGGTGGAAAACGCGGGCTGTGGAATTAGAGTTCTGGTCGACGGCTGCTGGGGCTTTACTAGCACAAGCAACATCTCGAAAGAGACCCTAAAAGAATCGCTTATGCAGGCCATAGCGGCAGCACGGATACTTGCCCGGACAAAGAAGAACAAGGTCAAGGGACTGACCGAATCGAAAATGTGGACAGGCAGTTTTAGTACATCAGCCGGTAACGATAGCCAGTTGGATATTAGCATTGAGCAGAAAGTGAAGATTGTAAAGGAAGCAGAAAAAGAGGCTCGAAGCAACAGGGCAGTCAAGACCGCTTCTTGTACATACCGGGATATGTTTGATCACAAAGTGATCGTAAACAGTGATGGCGCAGATATTGAGATTTATGATTCAAAGCCAGAATTCAGCGTAACAGCGATAGCAAGGAAGGGAAGTCAGAGTGCCACAGCCCATGAAGGGGTTGGTGTGACTGGGGGATGGGACGACCTTTTCAAAAGGAAGAGCCACTTAGAATTCGCGCAGACCGCGTCAGCACGTGCGGCTAAGCTGCTCGATGCTAGACATGTGAGTGGCAAAAAGACTACAGTGATTCTGGACCCTGCCATGGTCGGACTCCTCTCCCATGAAGCAATAGGGCATACCGTCGAGGCTGACTTTGTCTTATCCGGCTCAGTGGTAAAGGACAAGATAGGAAGTAAAGTAGCAAGCGATCTTATCACACTGGTCGACAGCGGCAGGTCGGAGATAGCAAATAATGCAGGTGGCACGATAATTATCGATGATGAAGGAGTGGTTGCGGGGCGGACTGCAATAATTGAAAAGGGGATGCTTAAATCCTTCCTGCATAACCGGGAGTCAGCTATGATCTTTGGCGTGGCTTCAACTGGCAATTCCAGGGCCTTTCAGTACAGCGACGAGCCACTCATAAGAATGCGGAACACGTACATTGAGCCCGGCGATGATAAGCTAAATGACATGATAAGGGAAACCAAGCATGGATATATCATCAAGGGCGCAAGAAATGGACAGGCAGATGCAAATGGCGAGTTCATGTTTGGTGCCGAGGAGGTATACTTGATAGAAAATGGCGAGGTAAAGGAATTGCTCAGAGGTGCAAGTATCTCAGGAAATGCATTTGAGGTGCTGCAGTCAGTCGACATGGTAGGTAACGAATTTCAGTACGACATCGGCACGGGCTACTGCGGTAAGTATCAACCGGCTAAGGTTGACGGGGGCGGACCGTACATTAGATGCACTGCTATCATTGGAGGAGTCCAAGAGTGATTCAGGATCTTTTGCACTACGCGGTAAAGCAGGCTGAGACTTTTGGAGCAAGTGACGCAGAAGCGTATGCAGCCACTAACAATGAGTCGGAGGTCTTTATAGAGAACAACGATGTTAAGCAAGCCAAGTCGCAGAGTATAAGCTCTATAGGTATTAGGGTCGTGGTTGACCGTTCGATTGGCTTTTACTCCATCAATAATCTTGCCAAAAGCAGAATAAGAGACGGGGCGGCCATGGCGATCAAGATTGCACAAGCAAGCCCTAAGGATAGGCACAATATCCTTCCAAATAGATCAAGGTCAAAGTCAAAGTCACTCCACGGAATATATGATAAGAATGCCGAGTCCTTTCAAACATTAGATGCTGCGAGGAGCGCAACGGAGATGCTCAAAGCTGCCAAGTCGTATGATAACAGAGTAAGCGTCGACAGTGGTAACTTTAGCGCCCAACTGAGCACGCATGCACTTGCAAACTCTAACGGCATAGAGCTAAAAGAAAGGGCTAGTGTCTTTTCTTGGTCGATAATGGGAATGGCAATAGAAAACACGGAGATATCAAGCTTTGACTACCAGCTTGGCGGCTCGCACCGTGTCAAAGATATTGACGTGTCCAACACTGCGAGGGAGTTTGCAGAAACAGTTGTCAAGTCACTTGGCACACAGAAGATGGAGGGCAGCTTCAAGGGAGAAATGCTGCTGACCCCCATGGCTGCAAATGAATTGATAGAAGAAGTAATTGCATATGCCATCAATTCAGATGCACTGCAGAAAAAATCTAGCCACTTTGCAGGCAAGATAGACAAACAGGTGGCTTCTGAACTGCTGACAGTGGAAGATGACGCAACTAACGTCGATGGACTTAATGCGTCAAGCTTTGACAGGGAAGGAGTTTCTCATCGCCGAAATATCGTAATACAAAATGGCATCCTCAAAAAATTTCTCTACAATACATATACAGCAAGCAAGGATGGCGTGAGCAGCACAGGCAACGCAGGAGGATCTACAAGCTCGCCTCCAACAGTGTCGACAACCAATTTCTTCGTAAAGCCTATGAGGTCGAGTGTTGATACATTAATATCGGAAATAGATAAAGGTATAATAATAAGCAGATTTTCTGGCAACGTAAACCCGGTTAATGGAGATTTTTCAGGGGTGGTAAAAGGCGGCAGACTGGTCATGCATGGCAGGATTCAGCACGCGGTGAAGGAGGTCATGGTAGCGGGGAATGTCTTTGAAGCCCTACGTAGGCTGAATGGCATATCAAGAGAGCGAAAAGTGATGTATGACTCAATACTGCCTTATATGCGGTTTGATGGCATCTCGTTTACAGCAGGATGACTAAAACGTGATGGAAGAAAAAGAAGAAAAATTTGATATTGCAGTAGTTGGCGGTGGACCCGCAGGACTTTCTGCTGCGTATGCTGCCGCAAAGGGTGGAGCAAAAGTAGTTCTATTTGAAAAGGACGAGTCCATTGCACACAGCATCAGGACAAGCGGTGTAACTTGGATTTCTGAAATGGAGAGGCTTGGCATA
>JBKPNF010000219.1:0-5170 GCA_046732455.1 Thermoproteota archaeon
CCTAGGGTCGATTTTGGAGACGAACTGCGAGATTGTGGCAGCCACTTGGGCCGTATGTGCATGCAAGACGGGAGTATATCCAGGCGCGATTGCTGTTGGATGGTGGATCACAATTAGACGGGCTTCTAACTCCTTGGCAACAGATGGTGGGTTCGCTGCAGCTCCAATTATGTCGCCTCGCTTGATCTGCTTCTTATCTACACCTCTCAGGTTAAAGCCTACGTTGTCGCCTGCCTCTGCAGACTCAAGCTGAGTGTGGTGAGTCTCTATGGACTTGATCTCGCCAGCTGCACCAGACGGCATCACGATGACTTTTTCACCGGGCTTCATCTTGCCTGTCTCAACCCTACCTACTGGGACCGTTCCTACACCCGTTATAGAGTATACGTCCTGTATAGGGATTCTCAGCGGCTTACCCACTGGTTTTTCTGGCGGATCTAAAATGTCTAATGCCTCAGCAAGGGTGGGTCCTTTGTACCAAGGCATATTCTCCGACTTTTTGACCAAGTTGTCGCCCTTCCATCCAGATATAGGGATAAAGTTGATCTTGGCGGTATTGTAGCCTACAAGCTTTAACATCTTTTCGACTGCCTCTTTGGCCTCCTTGTAGCGTGACTCTTGGAAGCCAGCATCATCCATCTTGTTTAGTGCAACTATGATTTGGTTCACACCAAGCGTCCTTGCAAGGAAAGCGTGTTCTCTTCCCTGTCCTCCTGGCTCAATTGCTGCTTCCATTTCACCGGGTTTTACAGAAATGACCAAAATGGATGCATCGGCCTCTGACGCACCGGTGATCATGTTTTTGATAAAGTCCCTATGACCTGGAGCGTCAATCAGTGTGTAGAAATATTTTGATGTTTCAAACTTTTGGAAAGCGAGATCGATGGTAATACCTCTTTCGCGTTCGTCCTTGATGCTATCTAGAACCCAAGCATACTTGAAGGTATCACCCTTGCCTGTTGCTTCTGACTCTTTTGCATATTGCTCGATGGTTCTCTGGTCAATGGCACCCAGATCAACCAATAAATGACCTACAGTAGTTGATTTACCATTATCGACGTGACCCGTAACAACTAGGTTCATGTGTGGCTTTTTGCTAGCGCTCATAGAGCAGGAACGCCCCATGGGCTTTATTTGTATTTCGGCCGTGAGCCTATGAAAATTCATATCATCTGGCCAATCAACTAGTTCTTTGCAACTTTGATTTTACTTTTTGTAGCCTATCACCTATCGGAAAGGTTTTAAATGATAAGTCACGACCTTGTTTTCGTTATGCGAGTTACAATTAGTGCTATCAAGGCCGATATTGGAGGGATCGGAGGCCACACCTGCCCTAGCGAAGAACTTCTAGAGACTGTAAGGAACTTTGTCGTCAAAAATGCAAAAGGGCTTCTTATAGATCACTACATCGGGTTCACCGGTGATGATATACACATAATAATGACCCATACTCGAGGCGTGGACGAGGGAAGAATTCACAAGCTGGCGTGGGATGCCTTTACTGAAGGGACAAAACTGGCAAAGGATCAGGGGTTGTATGGTGCGGGACAGGATCTTCTCAAAGACTCGTTCTCCGGCAATGTCAAGGGTATGGGGCCGGGAGTTGCAGAAATTGAAATGGAGGAGAGGCCAAGCGAAGTATTCTGTATATTTGCCGCAGACAAGACAGAGCCAGGTGCATTCAACCTACCGCTCTGGCGCATGTTTGTTGACGCTGGCAGCAACACTGGCATTTTGATCAACGAGCAGCTTGCAGAAGGTGTAATTTTTAGGATAATGGACGTCATGGGTGGCAAGGTTGCCGAGCTGAAATTATGGGTGGACAAGGCAGAGCTAGAAGCAGCACTTATGTATCCAGGCCGCTACGTTGTCCACTCTGTCATGTCATCGGACGGCAATGATCAGATCGTGTCAGCCTCCACCGACAGGCTGCATAACATAGCTGGAACGTACGTCGGCAAAGACGATCCAATAGCAATAGTCAGAACGCAAAAGAATTTCCCAGCCACTGAAGAGGCGGGGAGCGCCTTCAACGAGCCTCATTATGTCGCAGGCAACACAAGGGGAAGCCACCACATGCCCCTGATGCCAGTCAAACTTAATTCCGCCGCATCATTAAATTACTCTATCCCAATAGTATCATGTCTGCTTTTTAGCATGCGCAATGGCAAGCTCACCGGGCCGCATGACGGCTTTGGCACCGCCGACTGGGATCTGCAAAGGATGAGGGCAGCAGAGCGTGCCATGATAATGCGTAATCAAGGCTTTATCCATCCAGCCACACTTGTTCCAGATGAACTGGAATACAACAAAGGCTACGAGGCTAGAATGTCAAAGCTGCAGAGCAAGTTCAAAGATTTAGAGGAGATAATGAATGGCAAGAGCAAGGCTGCGGCAGCAAATAAGGCTGCTGCTCACACAAAACAGACTAAAGCTGGCAGTAGCAAGCTTTGAAGCAGCCGCTAATCATCAATTTCAAAAATTATGAAGAAGTCTCGGCAGACAAGGCAATCAAATTAGCAGAAGCAGCGCGTGAGGTTGCGGAGAAGTTAAGAATAGAGATAGTAGTAGCGCCACCTCAGCCTGTCCTGGCTCTGATTGCAAACAAGATACAGATACCAGTGATATGTCAGCATGTCGACAACGAAAAAATAGGCCCCAGTACCGGTTTTATAGTACCCGAAATCGCCCAGTCCTATGGCGCGATGGGGTCACTAATAAACCACAGCGAGCATAGAATAGAAATGGGGCCGATCGCAAACTTAGTGGGGCGGATGAGAAAGCTTGGTATGATGTCAATAGTGTGCGCACAAGAACCACGCGAAGTTGTTGAGATATCTACTCTTCGGCCTGACTTTATTGCAATAGAGCCACCCGAGCTTATAGGAAGCGGAAGAGCAGTATCAACGGAAAACCCTGCGATAATAACCAAGTCTATAGAAGCGGCAGGGGCACGCTCGAGAGTCATCTGCGGAGCAGGCATCACCGACAAGGATGATGTCGCTAAGGCGATGGAACTCGGCGCTCAGGGCATACTTGTTGCAAGTGGCATAGTCAAGGCCAATTCCTGGGAAAAAAAGATAGCCGAGCTTGCTTCGGGCGTGAAGGGTTAATGCGCAGCAGTGGTCTTATCTATCTTCAATCTTTTGTATTAGAGGAGGCCTCCTAGTACTACTACTACTACTACTACTGCTCTAGTGTCGACGGTAAACCATGTTTTTAATGAAGAATTCTCCTGCTTTGTAGGAGCTTCGAATGAAAGGTCCTGCCACCGTGTAGGCAAATCCCATCTTTTCAATACTCTTCCTGTATGAATCAAATTTTTCTGGTTTGATATATTCTATAACTGGCACATGTCCGCTGGTGGGCTGGAGGTATTGACCGATGGAAACTATGTCAACTCCTGCTGACCGCAGGTCCTGGGCTGCCTGCATCACTTCCTCTTCCGTCTCTCCAAGACCAAGCATTATAGAAGATTTTGTATAGATTTTGTAGTCAATGTCTTTTATTATTTTCAGCACACGCAGTGATTGCTCATAGGTTGCTCGCGGATCCCGGATTAAGGGCGAAAGACGGGCTACAGTTTCAATATTGTGGCTTATGACCTCCGGCCCCGCGTCTGTCACCCGTTCTATAGCATGGCAATTGCCATGAAAATCCGGGATAAGGGGCTCAACTAATGTTTCAGGGCACTGCAGCTTTATCGCGTCTATTGTTTTTGCGATATGGTTTGCTCCTCCGTCGGGCAGATCGTCTCTGCATACTGAAGTGATGACGACATATCTCAATCCCCACTCTTTGATCGCTCTGGCAACTCTCTCTGGTTCGTCGGGGTCAAGATACATGGGCCTGCCACTGCCCACTGAGCAGAACCGACAGCCTCTTGTGCATACGTCTCCCATGATCATAATGGTGGCCGTTCCTCCTCCCCAGCATTCCCCAATGTTGGGGCATCGTGCTTCTTCACAAACCGTGTGAAGCCCTAGCGAAGCAATGGTCTGCCTGACATTTACATAGTTTTTCCCAGAAGGCAACCTGATGCGAAGCCATTCGGGCTTTTTTTCCATTCTATCCCTCACCATTTCACTCCCACTTCTTCGTCCGACATTTGGTCAGACAATATGCTCAATAATAAGGCTTCAGCTTAGTCAGGTAGTGCGGACTCCTTTCTATGATATTCACAAATCGCTTGGTGCAAAAATCGTCGATTTTCATGGCTGGGAAATGCCACTTCAATACTCCGGGATCGTAGACGAGCATATCAATGTCAGGACTGGCGTCGGTTTATTTGATGTCTCTCATATGGGCCGATTTGAAATTAGAGGTCAGGACTCTCTCGGCTGTCTGCAAAAGCTAGTAACAAACGACCTTGAAAAGTTGGGCGATCATCAAGCGCTGTACTCTCCGATGTGCTACGAAGATGGCGGTATAGTTGACGACATAATTGCATATAGGCTTGCTCATGACCGCTTTCTAATGGTAGTCAATGCTTCAAACAGGAGCAAAGATTTTGAATGGATTTCAAAGCATTCAAAATCAGCATATGTCGAGGACATAAGTGATAGAACTTCGCTGCTTGCGATACAGGGCCCTCGAGCGCGGGACGTGCTGCAGAAATTGGTAGAAACTGATCTACAGTCCGTTAGACCGTTTCATGTTGTTCATGAAAATATTGATGGAATTGAGTGCATGCTATCGAGGACAGGTTATACAGGAGAAGACGGATTTGAGATATTCTTTGATTCATCAAGAATAGAAATCTGGGGCAAATTGATGGGGTATGCTGAAATATTTGGAGTCAAGCCCACCGGCTTAGGTGCACGGGATACACTACGGCTTGAAGCCGGTCTAATGCTTTATGGAAACGACATGGATGAAAATACCACTCCACTAGAAGTTCCACTAAAATGGACGATCAGCTTTGGGAAGAAGCAAGAATTTATAGGCAAAAAAGCGTTGAGCAATAGCTGCCCATCAAGAAAGCTCGTTGGTTTTGAAGTTATAGAAAAGAGGATAGCAAGACAGGGCAACAAAGTTCTCGTGAATGAACTAGAAGTAGGCTTTGTGACAAGTGGTAATTTTTCGCCCACCCTCAGAAAGTCCATAGGGTTTTGTTTTGTACCTCTTGACATTTTGCCGAATCAATCGATTCAAATTGACATTGGAGGCA
>JBKPNF010000220.1:0-9541 GCA_046732455.1 Thermoproteota archaeon
TCAGAAGCCGATGCCATAAGGTTAAGGTTCAAACCGGTGAAACGCTACAAACCGTCGGGCGCAGTTCAAAGTTATCTAGATCTATTTCAATCAAATTTGAACTAATAACTTGTTGCTGAAATATGCTTCTTGAATCGGAGATCTATAGGAGATGCCCTTATATCTGCAAAATCGCATATTGTGCAGAGGACTAGGAGGAGGAGGAGGCGCTTCTTTTCAATCGAATAGACCTTTGCGTCAGCGGCCAGATTGATATTGCGTCAAGTCTTAAGGCGCTTTCGATAAGCAAATTTGGCATCCCGTTTAAAGGCAATGTGAGTGAAGCCGTAATTTACAGGTTAAGGGCAGCACCGTCTGCAGGTGTCAATTATCCGTACCTAACAGTTTCGGACAATATTAGTCAGCCGGCTGACATCCTATTGATCAGAGACTTCAAAAAGGTTAAGGAACAGCTGAAAAAGAAGATTAAGAAAGGAACCGGGCTTGAGCTGACAATTAATCCTGCAAGAAAGATGGATGCTCGTTCTGTGGGCAAGTGGTTCAATAACCTCAGTGAATTGTATGCATTCTGTCATTCATCTCGCTGCCAATTCATCCTTTCAAGCGGTGCAAGATCAGAATATGAAATGATTTCAGGCCCTTGCCTTGATGCAATCTTAAAGATCGGAGGCATCGACCCGCAAAGTCATTGGCGCAACATGGGAGAATGGGTAGAGGAAAGGTTGTCAAGGAATGTGTATTATGCTTAAGAGAAAATATAAGAGACGTTACCTTTCTATTAGGCACGCTGGTGAATCCAGCGATTCAGTTAATGCGATCATAAAGCGTTTCTCCGAGCTTTTTGGATCAATTGCCACAGAAAAAGCAGCTATAAGGCTAGTACAAGAGTCGAGGAACGAGTCTATAATAAGGTGCAGGTTAGACCAGCTAGAAAATCTCCTTGTGGCCATTACTTTAATTGATCCGCCCGTCGTTACGATTGATATGTCAGGCAGTATAAAGCAACTACGGAGCCGCAGGTAGTAGTAATGTTGTCGCTCTTAAAGTGACTGCCAAATGTCATGATGTGCTATTTGAGCATGAGAAAATAAACGCCATTATCACTATTATCATTCATTATCAAGGTGGTTTGGGAATCTTGATACCGGTGTAAAATATAAGCAAACTAAGACAAAATAATTCACAACTCTACCTTCTCCTAGACCTAGACATGATGCCGAATAAAAGTGAAGGCGGGGAGGTGACATGTCCCTGTGAAAATAAAAAATTTGTGTGTTGCATTAATGTACCATTCCAAGAGCAGTGGTTACGTCTGATACGTTCTTGTATTCTCTTTCTTCTAGATTTTGTAGGCTAGATAATATCTCTTCTCTATTTTCCATCTCCCTATTATCCGCTGCAGAACTTTGTTGTGTTGCAAAGGAGATTATCTTATTCTTGTCTGCCGGAAATTCCATATTTTTTAAGATTTGTCCCACAGCTGCAACCTTTGAATAGCTTTCCACGTTTACTTCCTTTCTTTGGCCTTGAACCCCAGCTTGCTCGCTTACAATTCTCCCTGTCTTTCCCTGTGTGTCATCCTCTTGGGGTATTTGATCAGGATTCTCTCGTTTGCTTGTGGAATTTTCTTCCATGGTTGAAAGAGGACAACATGATAATTAAAAATCTCGACATACGTACATAGCGACATCTCCTTATGGAACGAAAGGATCTTCATTAGAGAACAAAACACAAATGAGTGACTGAGTGAGCCAAAACAAGATTAGGCTATCTAAATATCAACCAAACTATTGGAAAGCTTTTTTCTCTGTTTCTACATTGTGAGCCTTTCCTCAACCAGTAGGACACAAGCTCTTCAAACTGTATGTTGCAGCTCCTTGTTTGATAGCTCTATCTAATCGGGCGTACATATACAGTGGTTTCATTCAACATGACAAAAAATATCTCTTCTATTCACGCAAGGACTCAGAAAGGGACAAGCCGCAGCCCCTATTACTATCCTGTCAGTAGGTTGCGCCTGCGAGATGCCACTGATATGAGCTTTTGATACCTCAGCTTGGCGATACAGGTCTTAGATTTTAAGTTGCATTACTTTTCCTGAACTTCTATCACATTGGCAATTAGGAAGACTGGAGATGGAAGCCATAAGGGGCGAGGATAGACAATAGTAAAAGTTTATTGTATGAAGATGATATTTATTCAAGACTTATAAGAAGAGTATTGATCTAGATGGAGAAGCGAAAAAGAGAGGTTTTAGTAATATATCGATTAAAGTTCAAATCTGAACATGATTTTGAAAAAGCCGTACAAACTTTTACATTTGGACAAAACATGGGAAAATATCTAGAGTCGTTGCAAGGAACCTTTGGTCTACAACGACCTCAGCCAAACTATCCAATGGTAACCCCTCCGGAGATAAATTTCTGCAAAGACGATCTCGTCATTTACTTATGTTCGTATGAGTTAGGAAAATCTGCGAAACGATCACCAACTAGAGATATTATATTGGAAGGAATAGCAGAGAGGATGCCACGATTTCCTTATTATTATGAGCTCTTCTTGAAGGGTACCTTTGGATCAATTGCAGACATATCTATTGCAACAGGCGAAGATGTTTAATCAGTGGATGGCGACTTTCCTGCAAATGACTGTAGCAGTAGATGGGCGGATAGAAAAAAATGCACAAAGGGGAAGAAAGGTTTAATGTTATTAATGTCCACTCTTTGAGTTTATCAGAAAGGAAGTAAACGTGGAAAGCAAATCATCTTTCAAACCTTCTCGGCCAAATGCATCAATTATGCCCTCTTCTTAATTCAGGATAAAAGAAAATAGAATGCTTAGAGAGTAATAGTGCCTCGACGTCTCTCTGCGATAAACACTGCCAATTGATACTTCAACAAGGCCATTATGCACCTGGCAGCTAAACATCTTCATCAGAGCAAGCTCAAGCGATATTCAGTCTAGCACTTGTCACTATAAGGGCTACGCGATCATACAGACGCAACCACTGTAAATATAATTCCAGGTGGTCGTGGAGCGTTGTGGAAAGCGATGCCCGGATTATACAGCAGCCGCGGATGTGGTAGGGTTGCTGCTGCTCGTATTTGCTATCCTCCTCCGCCTTTTAGGAGATATCTCAACGATCAGTTGTACCTCCTCCAGTGATTATGTAAAAGACGACGTTTACTGTTGTTGAGACTTCTTGTTGCCCAGGCAGAATCTGCGTAGGAGCTGCGACACTGTTTGCTGCTCCAGCTGAACTCTCTCGCGGTTCGACACTGAATACTGGAAAGTCTATAGGATTTAGGGTCGCGCTCTCAACGCCGGATACTGTCATTCCAAGGGCTTCGGCTGCAATGTTTGCCCTCTGACGTGCATTGGCTATTGCCTCGCTAATTAGGGTGTCACGTATTTCCTGTTGCCTATCCGCGGATATGAAGAAGACGACGGCATCGACACGGTTTGCACCCGCTCCAACTGCTGCGTCTATTATTTGCCCGGCATTGAGATCGGGTGTAGGCTGGGCCAGCATCCTCAGAAAGGGAACGTCAAGCGTTGCTGTAACGGTATTAGTAGCACGGTAGCCGATAATTTTGTGACCTGTTTCGCATTCTGGAGGCGGAGGATAAATGTCTATGCATGGCTGCAAAGGTTGCCCGGGTTCATAAATAGGCAATACGCTAAAGCTGCTCGTTTCTATCCGGTTTTCGTTAATGCCTAGGCCTCTAACTGCTGCTATTACCTGTGATGTAAGGTTGGCGTTGTGCGCGACTGCTTCCTGCGCAGTTGTGCCATTAGTCTCGACGCCGACAGTGACTGACACCTGGTCTGGCCTGACTTGTGTCGTAGACGTGCCGGAGGTTGAAACAGTAGAAGGATTGGCTGATAAGTAATCATTTCGCTTACTAAAATTGTCAATATTGAGATTTGTCTCATCTGTCTGAGTTGCGTTGATGCTCGCGGCTGGTTCCTGAGCCTGCGTGCTATTTTGTTCACTAGTTTGTGCTTCCACTCCACGGATAGGGCTATCTACAAGAGGAGTAGCCATCAACACTGCTAATGCAAGCAAACATGCAAAAAACCAGTGCAGGCTTTTGGGCCTTCTGCTCGCCGCATCGAGAGGAAATTTTAAAGTCGACATTTACATTCATGTATAGCATCGCAAGCTTATTAGTAAAACTATGTCTGCTTAGAGAGACAAAGTTTATTAGATTTTTCCTAGGCTCTACAGGACAACCCGCCATAATAAAAACTCGGTGAGACTCGAACATAGGGCACGGAGTGACACACCATCTCTAAACGGATGGATCCCAGCAAACGAACCTAAACTCAATCGACTTTATCCAAGCATGTAAATTTTGAAGAAAATTGCATTGTATCAACCTAACTCTCCAGCCTACTGCAAAAACTAAGCTCTTAATTTCCTGATTCAAAAAAAGAAAAAGGAGATGACTCGTAGTGCAGCTGAGCCACACTACCCTTGCTACTCAAAGATCGGGTTCGCTGCCTCTGCCTCATTCTGTCCTAGTGTTCCAGTCTGATTCTGTCCTAGTGTTCCAGTCTGATTCTGTCCTAGTGTTCCACTTGGCGCCTCTCCTCGTACTATGACTTGACCGTGCATCCAAGGATGGATCGCACAGAAGTAGGGATAGGTGCCAGGCTCTTGGAATGTTACAGTGAAGGAGTTTACAGGTGGAAACGGTGGGCCCATTATTTGTTCTCCTCCTGTCGTGCTAGTTTCAGTGCTATTGGCCTGATCTCCACTTGTAGTAGGCAGTGCAGGAACTATGATGCCAGAATTTACTGCCTTTAAGGTGCTATTTAGCGTGACCTCTAAATCGGTTCCATTAAAGTAGGTCGTCTGATTGTTTACACCAATCACCGCAGGATACCATGCATTTTTATTCAATGCCACAATCGCTTGTCTGCCATCAGGGGCAGGTACAATTAGAGGCTCACCTTGGTTAAATGGTGGCAGCAACTGAAAGTCTGTTGCTCCACTGGGGACAGCGAATGGCAATATTATGTCAGATACGATGCTTGGGTCACCGATAAATGTTACTGTATGGATGTCTGATATTTCTGCAGGGCTGTACCAAGTAACGCTATCTCCTGCATTTATTTCAACTGTCTGTGGAGTGTACGTATAGTGTTGAATTGTGTCGTTACTGCCTTCGCCAATCGCTACAGTTACAACTCCCTCTTCTGATGACTGTGATTGATCTGTTGTCCCAGGGGGTTGGACTGGTTCAGTGATTGTTGCGAAACTAGATGGTCCACTTGCTACTAAAATTGAAAGGACCCCTGCTACTAAGCCAGCATAGTACAAATATGATTTCATCAAAATGTATGATAGCATTTCGCATTTAAGGGGTTCCTTGATAGGCTTATTATCTTAATTCATAAAGCCTAGGTACATCCTTCCTTTCAATAATGAGTGTAGGAAGGCCGAATGCATTTATGTCTTATCGAATTTGGCATCTTGTAGGTTTTGAATCGTGATTGGAGAAACAAAGAATAAGAGACACAGTTAGCAAATAGGAGCGTCAGCACCAGCAGGATCTGTTCTACACCAGACTTATGGGCCGACTCAGAAGGTAGCATTTCTTATTGTCATCTAACCATCCCTATGGCGAAACCTGATCAATAATATATCACATTTTTCACAGCAGGTAGAGTATAATGTACAGGGAATATTGTGGAGATGTTGAAGCGACCAAAACAGTGGTGGGTGGCCAATATTCTAGGCAGTTGTGTCTACATCCATGGCACGCCATCCTGCCGCAGGTACGTTTGCATTATGATTGTGTCTATAACGCATTTACATTTTAGGTTGACAGACTATAGTATTGCTTCGGGAAAAATACCATTCAGAGCTAAGATTTAAGTGAGTACATAGTCTTAGGACAAAGGGGATGAAGTGAGTTTGCTGCTCCAGGCTGAGCAAAAGCGATGAAGATCTCGCGACGAACTGACCCAAATTTGTATTTCATCATTCTCATAAATGTAATGCAAGATCGCATTACTATGCCGATTTTTAGCAGATCAACGCACTGCATCTGGAGACCCGTGCTTTTTCCTGCTTATTTTCAGATAGTCATTTTTTGGTGCTTGAGAATGAGTCTCCGATGCTTATATACTTCGTAAACACAATAATATAATAAATGCTTACCCAGGAAAGACGTCGCGCCATAAAACAGTTATTAGTGCATGTCTTCTCTGTACCCTGATGCAACAATGGAGATAGTCTATGATTACCCGCTTTATCGCCCGCCATCTGAGGCCGATTCTACGATATTTCAAGTGACACTTGGTTGCTCCTTTAACAAGTGTTCGTTTTGCAATATGTATAGGACGAAAGAATATGTCGAGCGATCTTGGGAAGAAATCAAGGCTGAGATCGACATGGCTGGCAAATTCTATCCAGATACCCGCAGGATCTTTCTGGCAGACGGCGACGCGCTCAACCTGCCAAAGGACAGGATGATCGAGATTCTAAAGTATCTCTATGCAAAGTTCCCGCGGCTAGAAAGGATTTCATGTTATGCGATGCCAAAGAACATTCTACAGAAGAAGGACCATGAGCTCAGAGAGCTAAGGGCTGCCGGACTCCATATGGTGTATGTCGGAATTGAAAGCGGGAACGACATCGTGCTCAAGAAGGTAACAAAAGGCGCGACCTACAAAACCATTGTTCAGGCATGTCAAAGGATTAAACATCACGGCTACATCCTATCATGTATGGTAATATTAGGGCTAGGAGGCAAGACATATACTAAAGAGCATATTGCAGACACCGCTCGCGTACTAAGCGAAACCTCACCTGACTATGTAGGAGCGCTGACGCTTCAGCTGGAAGAGGGAGTATATGAGGAATTCATGAACAAATTTGGAGAGCCATTTGTACCGCTAAATGATTTGGACATTCTGGATGAGCTAGATAGGCTCGTGTCCAATTTCAAGCCCATTCAGCCGGTCATCTTCCGTGCAAATCATGCTTCGAACGTCTATTCAATAGGTGGCACAATATCAGAAGACAGAGAAAGAATGCTTGCTTTAATTAAAAGCTTGAAAGCGCGCCCGGACATGCTCAAGCCCAAGGCTCTCAGGCGCTTCTAATCGCTGTATCCCAGGAACTACTTTTTGGCTTGCTTCTCGCTTCGCTGCTACCTCTGTTCAGATACAATGTCCTCGAGACTGTTTTCAGCAATTTTTCTGTCCGTCCATCATTCTGCTCAGGATAATACATCCCATTGTCCCTTTTTTTTGTTTGATCTTGGTATTTTGAATCCAATTATACTTTAATTGGCGACATTATGAAAATTAGACTATACAAGGCCCTACAAAACTTTTTGTGCACCTAGCAACTATAGAAAGCGACGACGACTTTATTGACGTCTTCTTTAGCCTCAGCAACTAACTTACTTTGCATAACAACATGCGCATTGTCGTGGCTTCTTTATTGCTATTGTCGTTATTGTTGTTGTTGTTGTTGCTTAGCCTAAAACGAGAGAAACAACAATGGCCGGTATCATGACGCCCCCTGCAACATTTTGCCACTGAGAGAACAGGACCGGCGATCTTAGGCTTGTAGTTGTGCTTAGCAGCGATAGAATTATTAGCCTGACGGGATATTTTGGATCTATTGTACCGCGGGGAACTAGAGGTTCAGGCCAAAAGAAAGGCGCTGGCGGTTTTGCAAGATGAAATCACAAAAATTTTAAACTCTTCAAGGGATTTGTCAACTCTGACCGCTTCGCTCATCAAAGGAGACGAAACAAATATTCAGCAGTATCTTGAACGCATGAAAAAGACAGAGGAAGAGGTCGAAAATCTCTGTAGGAACATAACCCGCGATGTTGCCGATATAGGCAGCCTAATGCCAAACAGAGAGGATATCTTAAGGACGGCTTATATCATCGACGACATTGCCGGCTACATCAGCGGCGTCGCCTTCAGACTTGCCAATGTGAAATCCTTGACCTTAAAAAAGGCCTCATTTGAAGACGACTTAAACCAGCTCGTCGGTATGGTTGTAGATACTATTTTCAAGTTGAATGAAATGGGCAGGGCGCTTTCGATTAATCCCCCAAATGCAATTGACATTGCTCGAGAGGTTCAAACTCTCGAGCGTCAGGTAGATGCTAAGCATAGGGCTGTGATTGTAAAGGTGCTCAACGAAATTTCTACTACTAAGGATTTGCTGTTGCTCAAAGATGCAGTTGAAGGCATCGAAGGGATGGTGGACAAATGTCAGGAGGCTTCAGACTCATTCACAATTCTGGCCCTTAGCATGTAAGAAATGATTAGCGGCAGGCTCGTTGAAAACAGGATAGTAATCTGGGACGTTTCTCACTCGAGAACTCTTTTTGGCAGTGGCTATTACGGTAAACCGCTTGGAATACCTAAGCCGAAGGGCACCGAATTTGATGTGCCGCTGGTCCTCGACCTTATCGAAGGATGTTACCTTGTGGAGAAGAACAGGTTAAAAGTGTTCAATATCGATGGCAAACCTGTTCCTTTTGCCAGAATAAAGAAGATATGCAAAAAGCAGTACGTCGACTTTGACGCTAACTATCTGGTTTATCAAAACCTGCGTGACAAAGGATACATTGTCACGCCGGGAATCAAATTTGGTTGCGATTTTGCAGTTTATGAACAGGGACCAGGGATCGATCACGCGCCTTACCTAGTCCAGGTCTTTAGAGCCACAGACGACCTCGCTGCGACCGGCGTTGTTCTGGCGGGTAGGCTTGCAACTACAGTAAAAAAGCAATTCATTTTAGCCATCCCAAAAGTAAAGCAGAAAAATGTAGATTATGTCGGATTCGACTGGTGGCGTGCCTAGTTGTTATTGGCGACCGTTAGATGTTGTTGTTGTTGCTGCTGTTCCATCTTTCCATTTTGGGTTGGCAGATCAAATTTTACAAAGTTCTCCCCGGAGATGGTAAGTAGCGCTGTATACTTTTGAGAACCTTGGTCAAGCCACCCTTTGTATCGAATCGAGTTCTTTATGATGTCAGCTATACTGGGTTTCTTCTCGTTTACTTCGTCATAGCATGATAGGATTTCGCCGAACCTGACCTCTTGCTGATTATTGAATTTTGTCAGATAGTAAACAAATACGGCAGTCTTTTCGTAGTGGTTGGCAGGCTTTTTTTCTGCATAGAACTCACGTAGGCCAATCTTGCTTTCACTTGCCTTTAGATCGACGGGTATTGGATGTATTGTTATCGCGGGTCTACCGCTGTGTTTTGGGCCGCTGCTGCTATTTGATTTGTGGGTCTGTGGAAAAGATTGCTCAATTGGATCGGATGTCTCCTTTTGTTCTGCTAGTTGTGGCGGCAGTGCGGCTTGGGCAGACGAGTCTTTCAGGTGAAGTCTTTGCTCTAAACCATGAGTTATTGCTTCCTTCACTGCCATCTTGAAAATTTCTTCAAATTTTTCAAGGTGCTTGTCTACAAAGCTCTCTTTGCCTTCAAGTTCAACCACTCCCTCCCTGACATTAATCGTAAACCTGGCTTCTGAATTTGTCAAGTCG